>NZ_JBUDSQ010000046.1:0-21723 GCF_054921335.1 Desulfoplanes sp.
TAGGGGCAGGTTCCATACCTGCCCCCTGAGGATACCAGCAGCAACGCAGGCAAGAACCATGATACCCGAGATCTAAGATCCGAGATCTGATACCCGAGATCCGAGATCCCCAGCACAAATGTTTTTGTAGAGACAAGGCATGCCTCGTCTCTACCCCCGTCTCCCGCCCCCAGTCTCCCTTCTTTTACACCGCGGAATAATCACCCCGATTGAGCTTGAAGGTCTCGGTTGTCGCAAGGATATCCATCTCATTGTACAGGGCGTCGAGTTCCGGAGACGATGTTCCCTGGTTGTGCATGGATTCGCGTAGTCTGTCCATTTGCTGTCCCAATCCCTGGAGTTTCTGGTAGATGTTGCGTAGATTTGTGTCGGATGAACCCAGTTTTTTCGCGTACTGATCCAGCTGGTCCAAGACACCGTCCATGGTGTTCATGATTTCCTGCTGCTCGCTGGAGGGGGTGACCTGTTGGGGAGGGAGAAGGGGATTCATCCCCAGAATCCCGGCCTGGGGCACTGCAGATGTATGGGGTGAGCCCGGAGCCCCCTGTGGAGCATCCCCTTCCATCTTCTTGGCCAGAAGATCATCGAACCCCGTACCCCCATTGCTGGAACGGCTCTTTTTGGCCTGTTCCCTGGCAAGAAGCTGGAGTTGTTCAGCGCTAATTTTCATGGTCTTCTCCTGTGTTTGCTTAGGATAAGCAAATAGTTTGCCAAGATTTTTTGTTTTTTATGTACTGCAAAAACAATATGTTGCAAAATTAGTGAGAAAAAAATGCCCATGGGGACACCAGGGGTACCCCGGCCGTTCGATCCATGCCGGGAATTTTTTTCTCGCTCAAATAATCAGGTATCAAGTATGAACACATCGCTACTTCAGGCGGCACGGATTATCAAGTCGGGTGGGGTTGTGGTCTACCCCACTGAAACCCTTTATGCCCTTGGCTGTCACCCTGCGGACCGTGACGCCGTGGATACGGTCTATCGAGCCAAGGACAGGGATGTGGCCAAACCCCTGCCCTTGATCGTGGGCTCGTGGGAGCAGTTCGTCCGGTTCACGCGGGCAAATGACGCGGTCAGAGCCGTTGTTGCCATGTTCTGGCCGGGCCCCTTGTCGGTCCTGGTGGGTATGCAGGGAGAGCTGCCCAGCAGGCTCATGGATAAACAGGGGCGCACCTCGCTCCGGTTCACTCCCCACCCCGTGGCCAGGGAACTCTGTCGGCTTGCAAACGCCCCCCTTGTGGCCACGTCGGCCAACCCGAGCGGCCAACCCGGCGCGGCAAGATTGGAGGATCTCGATCCCGAACTCGGATCCCGGGTGGATATGGTGGTCGGGGATCAGCCTTTTCCGCAAGGGGGCGCCCCCTCTACGCTGATCGAGGTTGTTTCGGCAACCAGGGTACGGATTCTGCGGAAGGGAGCGATTCCTCCGGAACGATTCGTTGCGTGCGGGATTGGGGTCGAGGACTCGGTTGTAGGTGTTGAGTCGTAGGTTTAACAACAGGGGGATGGCGAGGTTGGTGTGTCTTGCTTGGAATATTCTTTCGGTAATGTGTGTGCGCGGGGAGAGAAGGGGGGGGGAGAGCCGCGTGGAGGAACGCGTTGGGGCAGCCCCCCTTGCCCCGCAGCCGGATTTCGGTATAAAAAATTGAACCTTGATGGGGTGGTCTCGGGGGCGGTATAAAAAATTGAACCGTTTTGGTGGCTCCGTAACGGGAGCGTAACGGAAAAAGAATGGTGTATTATCTTTATATGTATGGATATTTTTGTTTATCTGGTTCCGATTAAAAAGTTGGCCCCTTTATTGCTTATACTTAAGTACTTCCTCTTTTTGTCGGAGCCGGGTCATGAGAATGGGTAACTCATGACCCGGCTCCGTTTTTTGGGGCCTGGGGCTGCTTGGCCAGTCCATGCTCGATCCTGGCGATGACCCGGTCCAGGGGGATTTCTCGGATGCACGCCGGATCGGCGCAGGAGACCCTGGCCGTCTGTGTGCAGGGGCTGCATGCAAGATTGCGGCGCAAGATATCCATCCCCAGGGGGCCCCATTGTTTGGGAGAGGTCGGCCCAAAGATGCTCAAACCCGGCACTCCCATGTATCCGGCCAGGTGCATCGGGCCGGAATCGTTCCCAACAACATATGCGGCCTTCTGTAAAAGGGCGATAAGGTCTTCGGTCGTCTGGGGACGGGCGGTCGCTAGGTTGTCGGGCGTATTGGATCCCTGCTCCTGTTCCACGGGGCCGAGGACCATGACCGGCTCCCAGCCGGACCGGGTCAGCCGGGAACAGAGTTTAAAAAATTGAACCTGGGGCCAGTTCTTGGCGGGATTCCCTGAGCCGGGAAAAACAAGGACGGTCTTGTTATCAGGGGGACCCTGGCGGGGAAAGGCTGTGCGGAATACTCCCAGCCAGTCGTGGTCGCTTGCGATCCCAAGGGCGGCCAGCTCCTGGATGAACAGGGAGCGGGGGGGCATGAAACTGCCCGCATGTATGCCGTGGAGAAAAAAAATATTTTCATGCTTGATCCGGAACGGTTTTTTTTCTAAGCAGAACCATATGATGCGCTTATCTGTTTGCGCCCCCCATCCCGACACACCATCGCGATAGAGCGACCGGATGGCCTGACGGACATCTGCGGGCGCACAATCGATATCCAAGGGACGCAATAGGGGCATCCGGGAGGATTGTCCGGCCCAGAGGATCTTTTTTTCAGGAAAATTTTTGCGCAGGATGGCCATGGCCGGCCAGGCCATGAGGAAGTCCCCAAGGGCCCCCTTGTGGACAATGACGTAGTGTTCCTTGTGGTGCATTGTAGGACCAACCCTTTTGTTGGGTTTCTAGAAAAACAATGTATGGGCCGAAAATGGCGGGCAATCCGTCACTACCCTGCCAACAACATCGGATAACAATGGAGTCAGTGGTCACGGGCGGCATCCCTGTTGGTCCTGTCTTTCGTGGACTGGGACCTTCGGACGCAAGGGGATCTCTGGTGGATTTTTTGCCGGGTGGCAAGGGCGTATTCCCCACGGTTTGGCGGCAGTGGGACCATGACAATCTAAGGAGCGGGCAGGAATGCTAGATACGGATCCTCCGGGGCTCGTTTTTATCGCCTCTGAAATGTATCCTTTCTCCAAATCCGGGGGATTGGCCGACGTCATGGGTGTTTTGCCCCTGACCCTGCACCGCCTGGGGGTACCCACGGCCGTAATAATCCCCCTGTATGGGCGATTGGGCACCGCGGCCTACCCCTTGCGGCTGGTCTATGAAAACTGTCCCGTGGATTATCCCTGGCCCAAGACAACGGCGGATATCTATTTGGCCGACTACAAAGGGTTGCCGGTCTATTTCATCGACAGAGGGGAGTATTTTGACCGTCGGCATTACTATTGTACGGCCAAGGGAGATTATTTCGACAATTGCGAGCGGTTCATCTTTTTTTGCCGGGCCGCCCTCTCTGCCATAGAACAACTCAAATTTCCGGTCCGGGTCGTCCATGTCCACGATTGGCACGCGGCACTTGCCGCGGCCTATGTCCATTTTTGGCGTAGGGAAAAGCCCTTCTGGGCGGGGGTCAGGACCCTGATGACCATCCACAATCTGGCCTTCCAGGGCAGATTCTCCAGCCGTCTTTTCTGGGACAGCGGTCTCCCCGCCGGGGCCTGGAATATGGACGGGGTCGAGTACTACGATAGCTTCAACCTGCTCAAGGGGGGGGTCGCCTATGCGGATTTTGTTTCCACGGTCAGTCCGACATATGCCCAGGAGATTGTCACCCCGAAGTTTGGGTGCGGACTCGAAGGCATATTGGCCAATCGGCGGCATGACCTTGTCGGGGTCTTGAACGGGGTGGACTATACGGTCTGGGATCCTGGGAACGACAGATATCTGGAAAGAGGGTACGGTACAAAGGATCTTGGGGGCAAAAAGGTCTGCAAGCAAAGACTCGTGGAAACCATGGGGCTCGATCCCTCTCTTAGGGACAGGCCGGTACTCGGATTTATCGGCCGATTGCGCGGGCAGAAGGGGATTGATCTGTTGCTCGACATCATGGACCGATTGATGGAAGAAAACGTCGGGGTCGTGGTCCTGGGTGAGGGAAAACCCGCCCATGAGGCCCGGTTACTCGATCTGGTGGAAAAATATCCCGGCAGGCTTTGTGCCCATGTGGGATATACCGAGGAACTCGCCCACCAGATCCAGGCCGGGGCGGATATTTTTTTGATGCCCTCGCGGTACGAGCCCTGCGGACTGACGCAACTCTATAGTCTGCGTTACGGCACTCCTCCCGTGGCAACGGATGTCGGGGGACTGAGCGATACCATCGTTGCCCACCCCCAGCCCGGGGCGACCGGTTTCATTTTTCCCGAACCCACGCCCGAGAGTTTCTTGGCCGGCATCCGTCAAGCCCTGTCTGTGTGGCGCAATGGCATGGTCTGGAACACTATCCGGTCGAACGGCATGCGTGCCGATTTTTCCTGGGAGAGATCGGCACGCCAGTATATACGATTGTATGCTTCCCTGGGACTTGAAATTCCAACCGAGGTTTGATCTACCAAGGAGAATTGCAATGAGCATCCAGAAGAAATATCTCAAGACGCGTCCTGTATGTAAAGTGACCTTCAGGATTTGCGAGGATATAGTCCCTAACGCCAAATGTGTTTGTCTGGTGGGTGAATTCAACAACTGGGATGTCAACGCCACCCCCATGGTCCGGCTGAAAAACGGCAGCTTCAAGGCCACATTGGATCTTGAAAACGGACGTGAGTACCAGTTCCGCTATCTCGTCGATGAAAAAGAATGGGAAAACGACGGCGAAGCAGACAAGTTTGTGTCAACTCCGTATGGGAACAGCGAAAATTCAGTGATCGTTGTTTGATTGCAGGGTGCTCGTTCGTATGTATCAGGACGGATGTGCCTGCAAAAAAGATTTTTTTGCAGGCAGTGTTAAGGTTTAAGTTGGAAGGCTTAAGTAAAATCGGGCTGTTACAAAATATGGCTGTGGGCTTGAACCTCGATTTTCGATTTTTTACAGGAGCATCAGGACGGACTATTACCGGACCGGGATATTTTCCGGCCCGGCTTTTTGTTTAGAGCCATTGAGCAGGATGATTCGTTGTGCGATTGTATTTTTTCCTGGGAACGCCGAGCGTGTCCGCTATGATAGCTCAATCCAGGGGGTCCAGATGCCAACAAAACGGTTTTCACGGGAGATTTTCTCCCGTTCACCCGGTTCGGCTTGTTATTCTTGCGCGTTTGACCCAGTTTTAGAACTGTTACATGCCGGTTTTCAGCTTGATTTCCCACATCGGATAGGCAATGATCTGATAGTTGGCAGGGGATTGGATTTTTTCGATCATGTTTCCGGCATAGCCCGCAGCACGGCACGGGAACGGCGACAACCACAAAAGGAGATGTTCAATGGAAGAAGCGACCCCCATCTACAAGGAGATCGCACCACGGCTCAGGGGGCTGAGGGATGCCATGGATCTGTCCGTGGAAACCATGGCCGGTGACCTGGGGGTTCCGGTGGCGGAGGTGGAGAATTATGAATCCGGAGACGTGGAGATCCCGGTAAGCTATCTGTTTCGGGTGGCCCAGAAGTACAATGTTGATCTGACAGTGCTCATTTCTGGTGACGAGGCCCACTTGCACAACTATTCCATGGTCAAGTCGGGCAAGGGGCTTTCCGTGGAGCGGCGCAAGGATTACGATTACAAGAGTTTGGCCTACCGTTTCATCGATCGCAAGATGGAGCCCTTCTACATCAAGGTCCCGCCCAAGGACTTGGAAAGTCTCAACTACAGCCACCACGAAGGCCAGGAATTCATTTACATGCTCAAGGGCCGGCTCGAGATCCATCTTGGGGACAAGGTCTTTGTCATGGAGCCCGGAGACAGTTTTTATTTTGATCCAACCACCCCCCATGCCCTGCGGGGATTGGGTGATTCCGACGCGGAATTTCTCGATGTGATTATCTAGGGAGTTTTTAACAGGGATCGTCTGCCGGCTGCAATTGTACAACGGCGTTGGCGATGGATACGGTATGTTTTTAACATATCGTCATATACTCTACACAGGATATCCATTTCTGAAAAAAGTTGCCAGTATTTGAACCGATTTTTGGCTTTTACCGTCATCCCTGCGCACTCACGGGATCTTGTAGGCCAAAACGTGGTCCAATCGTCAAGACAACACCAGGTCCATAGAGATCCCGGATCAAGTCCGGGGTGACGGCCCTTGCCCCTTCCGGACCCCGGGCTCGAGGGTCTCTGGCTTCTGGCTTCTGTCCTCCATCCCAATGGATCGATCCCCGTTTGAAAATTCCCTTTTCATGAGTATCTTTGCATGTGAACCCGGATAATATCATCAAGACAGCACAGGGAGAATCCAGCGTGATAAACAAGATACAACCATCATCCTATCAAGATTTCATGCAGTCCTACGAGCAGATCGCTCCGGAACATTTCAATTTTGCCTTCGACGTTGTTGACGCCAAGGCCAGCGCAACCCCCAACCAAATGGCCATGATCCATCTCGACGACCATGGCGTCCGCCGGGAATATGATTTCGGTTTTTTTGCCACAGCGTCTTCCCGGTTGGCCAACAGTCTGAAAAACAATGGGATCGGCAAGGGCGACACGGTCATGCTTATCCTCTATCGCCGGGTGGAGTTTTGGGTGGCCATGCTCGCTCTGCACAAGCTCGGGGCCGTGGCCATCCCATCGCCGTCACTCCTGACGACCCTCGACATTGTCGAGCGGGTCAGGGTGGCCGATGTCAAATGCATGATCGTGGAAGATTCCATCGTTCCCAAGGTCGATGCTGCAAAGAAGGACTGTCCGGGGATAGAATCGTATATCCAGGTCGCCGGGGAGTCGGCAGGTGACGGGTGGGAACTCTATGAACCCTTTGTCGCCGAGGGGGACAAGACCTTTCCACGCCCCGATGATTGCGCTGGTGACGACGATCCCCTGCTCATCTTCTTTTCCTCGGGAACCACCGGGCCCCCGAAAATGGTCGAGCATACCCACACCTACCCCCTGGGGCATGTCGTGACCGGTTCGTACTGGCATGACCTCGAGCCCGGGGACATCCATTTGACCGTTGCCGATACCGGCTGGGGCAAGGCGGTCTGGGGCAAGTTCTATGGCCAATGGATGGCCGATGCCGTTATTTTTGTCTACGATTTCAGGGGAAAATTTTCGCCCAAGAATCTGCTCGCGGCCATTGCCGACAACAAGGTGACCACCTTTTGTGCGCCCCCGACCATCTACCGATTCCTGATCCGTGAGGATCTGGCAAGTTTCGATCTCTCGGCCCTGCGCCACTGCACAACGGCGGGCGAGCTCCTGAATTACTCGGTCTTCAATTCCTGGGAGGAGCTGGTGGGCCTGCCCATCTATGAAGGCTATGGCCAGACCGAAACCACCCTGCAGATAGCCACGTTCACCTGCATGAAGCCCAAACCCGGCTCCATCGGCAAACCCGTGCCGGGATGGGATATCGTGCTCCTTGACAGTGAAGACAATGTCTGCCCTCCCGGTGTGGAAGGGGAGATATGCGTGACGATCAAGGACGGCAAACCCTTCGGCCTCATGGATGGGTACCTCAAGGAACCGGCGAAAACCGCCGATGCCACCAGAAACGGTTATTACCGGACAGGCGACAAGGCCTGGATGGACGAAGATGGTTTTTTCTGGTTCATGGGACGTGTTGACGATCTGATCAAGAGCTCGGGGTACCGTATCGGTCCCTTTGAGGTGGAAAGTGCACTCGTTGCCCACGATGCCGTTGTCGAAGCCGCCGTGACCGGACTGCCCGACTCCCTGCGGGGACAGGCGGTCAAGGCGTCTATTGTGCTCGCTCCCGGCTTTGAACCTTCGGACGGATTGACCAAGGAACTCCAGAGCCATGTCAAAAAACTGACTGCGCCGTACAAATACCCCCGGGTGGTCGAATACGTTACGGATCTGCCCAAGACCATCAGCGGGAAGATCAAGCGGGCCGAGATCCGGGACAGGGATCTTGCAAAGATGAAATAGCCTATAATGAGAGATAGTTGTGAATATAAAGGCCACCTTTTTCGATGCGTGAAAGGGTGGCCTTTTTTGGGGGAGGGCAGGGGGGTGTTGGTCGTCAAGTTGGGTGCCGATGGGCATGAGGACCGAGAATTGCAGATTCGCAGACGTGGGTACCATTCATGACAAGGCGGCTGTTTTGTAAATGAGTACGGGAGATCCCAATCACCATGCTTCACTAAAAAATGTTTGATCCAGCACGGTTTTCTCAATAGCTACCCTCTCAGGTGAAAGGCCATATCGCATCACAACAGAAGCGAACACGTATGTCTTTTTGTGACCATCCAAATATCAGCATCATTGTCTCTAATTATTGCTACGCGCAGTATTTCGACCGTTTTTTTTCCGCGCTTCTGGCCCAGGAGTATGATCTTACCCTTGTGGAAGTCATTGTGGTGGACGACGGGAGCGCGGATGATTCCCTGGACAAGCTCGATGTATGGCAAACGCGGGACCGGTTTGGTGCCTTCCGGATAGTACCCATCGAATATCTGGGAAAGCCCGGGCTGGTGCGCAATGTGGGATTGAATATGGCCCGGGGCCGTTATTTTGTCTGCATTGATCCCGATGATATTCCTTTACCGCAATTTTTGCCCGCTTGCCTCCGGGGTCTGGAGACACGGAGGCAAGCCGCTGTGATCTATTCCGATTATGTGTGCAGGACGGAAGAAACGGAGAACGTAGTTTGCCAGCCCGATTATTCGGTTGTTCTGTTGGCCCATCAAAATATCGTCTCTCCTCCGGCCATGTTCCGTAGACATGTGTGGGAGCAAAGCGATGGCTTCAGGGGGAACACCGGATATGAGGACTGGGATTTCTGGGTCCAGGCCGCGGCCAACGGATTCGGGTTCCCACACATCCCAGAGCCTTTGTACGTCTATTGTTCCCACGATCAGGGATTTTTCAGCAGGGCCAAGAAAGATGACGGGATCGCCAAGGCACGTATCGTTCTCAACAATAAAGGTTTTTTCGAGAAAGAAGTCGTACGTTGGGCCTATGGAGTGCTCCGGAACGATGCTCAGACACCATCCTTCCAGCGGGGGATCATTCCGGGCAAAGAGGAATTGGAACTGGTCCGCAGGATGGTCTCTGGAAATGTGGGACACAGGGGTGTTTGTTAATGCCGTCCAAAGGACAGGTGGATAGTCCGGTTGTCTGACTGTTGTCGATGTATCTTGCCCACTGTATCAGGGATTGCACAGGGATAATCCAGTATGATGGTAGATGGAATCAGAAGGCGGCTTCCCAGAATCTTTTTCATCAATCTGGGTTACTATCTTTCGTGGGAGATCCCTCGCGCTCTTGAGGAGCTCCAATGTCCATTTCTCGATTTTCAGCCCGGGAAGTTGCGTGACGGCGAAAATCCGGATCTCTTTTTTCCACGCATCGTCGGGGCGATTTCACGGTACAAACCCGACATGGTTCTGACGGTCAATGCGCTTGGGTTGGACACGTCCGGGAGGCTGGCGGATTTTTTGGACCGCTCTGGGATCCCGCTGGTTGTCTGGTTTGTGGACAACCCCGAACTTTTTTGCCTTGGGTGTGGAACGAGTTTTCCGCCCAAGACCCTGTTTTTTACCTGTGATCCGGATGGTCCGGCCAAGGTGCGGCGGTTTATGGGGGTTGCAACCCATGTTCTTCCGTTGGCGGTCGACAGGAACGCGTTCCAGCCCATAGCGACAAAGCACCTGCGTCGTGTTTCCTTTGCCGGCGACACCTGGACGAAAAAGGTAGTGGCATGCCACAAAAACCATGCATTCTCCCGTGGTCTTTTGCGCCAATCCGGTCAGATCGCTGGAACATTGGCCGTTCATCAGCCTGCAGACGGGATCGGCTTTATTCAGGAGCGGTTTCCTCTTGTTTGCGAGCAGGTGGAGACTCTCTCCCCGGCCCTCCAGAATGGGTTCTGGCATCTGGTTTATTGGCTGGCCAACAAAAACTATCGGCTGAACTGTGTACGGGAGATCCTTCGGTTCAGACCGCTGATCGTCGGGGACAGATACTGGGAGCGATTGCTGCCGCAAAAGAGTTTCGAGCCCCATCCCCCTGTGGCTTATGGGGAAGAGGTCTTCAAACTCTACCGGTTGAGTGCGGTCAACTTTGCCTGTTCCAGCGTCCAGATGGCCGGGGCCGTGACCCAGCGGGTCTTTGATGTTCCAGCTTCAGGAGGATTCGTGCTCACCGATTCCCGGAGGCAATTGGAAGACCTGTTCGATATAGGGAAAGAGGTTGTTTGCTATGGGGCGGCGGATGGGATTGGGGGATTGATCGAACGCTATCTCGGGGATGAAACGGGACGAAAAAAAGTTATCAAGGCCGCCAGAAGACGGATCGCATCAGAGCACACGTATGCGCATCGTTTGCGGGTCATGGTCGAAAGAGTGGCCGGGGCCTTTTGATGTATGGGGGACGGCTGTCCAAAAGATTTTGGACTCTGCTATGTCGTCGATATGGATGTCAGCTCCTTCCATATATCGACAAGATTCTGCTCCTCACGTTCCAAGCCGCATGCATTCGCTGTTTCGATTCCGCCGGCTATGGTCTTCTCTATTTTGGGGGAGCGGCGGGCCAGTGCGCCGATGGTCTGTACCAGTTTTTTGGTCAGTGCAAAGAGGTCTCCATCCGGAACCGCGATGAAATTTGTATCTGGATCAATGATATCCTTGCCGCAGACGCCGGTGAATCCCATGCAAAGGCATCCGCAGGCCATGGCCTCGAGGGTGGATCTGGGAAAGCCGTGCTCCAGGGCGGTGGTCAACCAGATGTCTGCCCTGCGCAGATTGGCCGCATAGTCTGTCAGGGACAGGTCGTTCAGATCCATGACCTCGATTGGGGCGGTGCGGTCATCCAGAATCTGTCTGGCCAATAGGATGGCCATGTCCGAGGCCGTGTCTTTGCGGCGGGTGAATGCTATGCGTATGGGCATGGTCCGTGTTCCAAACGGGGGTTTGTCATTGGGATGGAACAATCCGCTGTCCACCCCCGTGTCCACGACCAAGGTGTCATTGCGGCCAAAAAGCCAGTTCATGAAGTTGGCCATTGTCTGGGAGTTGGTCATCAATCTGGTTTGCGGGGCGATTTTCAGGATGTCGAGTGTGTTTTCCTGCCGCAGCATATAATAGGGATTTAGAACGAGCAGTACATGCTTGGAGCCGGGAAGTCTGGGCAGAACATGGGCTATGCCGTCAGGTACCACGATCCAGTCCCTTGTCGTGAGTTGGATTCCCGCATCAAAGGCCAGCGGTGTGATCGCGGTATCGAACCATCCGGGCCTGAACCCGGACCGTTGGTGCACGACATGGGCATCGAATCCGTTGCGCAGAAGGGCTTCCACATGGGTGTATATGCGTTTGACGCCCCCTGAGGGCGGGGCATAATCGGGACAGAGATAGTAGATGGGCATTGTGTTTGGCTTTGGTTGGGTGTGTATTTTTATAGGTGCTTACCTGTCCGTTTGTGGCGAAGAGAGCTGTAGCGACCGAGTGTAAGATGTAATGGAATCATCCGGCCATGACAAGGTGCATCGCTTTGGCCTCCAGGAAGCACCAGAACGTTTTGGCAGGAAAAGGGGCTGATACCGTGTTCCTGATTGTTTATCCCAGGGATGGTTGGATCCTGCAGCGTCTGGCCACTGGGTTGCTGGGCCACTTGCCTGGGAGCGAAGGGGGCGATTTCCGTACTCTTGGGCTTTGGGAGACTGGGAGTATTCTCGATAATGGCCCCCAGCCCATCAATTACTATCTCAACTATGCCATCATGCGGCGGCAAAGTTCAAAGATAGACGCGGCATGGTTTACCTATCCAGAGGATGACGGCCTTTTTTGGAGATGTGCCCGAACCGTCTATAATTCTGTGGATGCGGGTCATTGCCCGAAAAGTATAGGTAGCGTGTACAACGCGAAATGGTAATCTGAGTGGTTGGTTGTTATTGATGTGGGCGATGATGAACAGGGTGGCGATTGCAGACAACTCCATGGAGCCGGTTCCACGATGACGATCAGGCGACTGTGTATTTTTTATCCTCCCTTGGGAAGAAAGAGCGGGGGAACTGAAGTGCTCCTGCAGATTGCGGGCTGTAGCTTGGGGTTGGGCGTCGAGACGATGCTCGGTTTCTGGGAGCCTCCAACAGCCGAATTAAAAAAAGAACTCAGAGAAAGGGGGCTTGCCTGGTGCCTTTGCGACAACCTGGGTCTTGGCCCAGGCGATATCTGGCTCGTGCCCGACGGCTGGGTCAACGCCTTGTCCGTGGGATTCAAGGCCAAGTCCCGGAATGTACTGTATTGCCAGAACTGGGCCTATCTTTTTGACGGGTTGCCCGAAGGGGTGCGCTGGCATGATCTGCCCGTGGAGTTTCTGGCCGTTTCCCATCCAGTGGCCTTGTTTATGGAAGAGGTGCTTGGACATCGTCCCTGCATTGTTCGGCCACACATAGATGAAGCGCTTTTCCATGCCTCTGCGCGAAAGCCCCATGTGCCCCCCGTTCGTATTGCGTACATGCCCCGAAAGAACAGCCGCCTTGTCACCCAGGTGCAACGCATCCTTGGCGAACGACGGACGGACCTGTTCGAGCAGGTTGAATGGGTGAAGATTCAGGGGAAACAACGACCCGAGGTCGCTGCCATCATGCGCACCTGCCATCTTTTTCTGGTTACCGGATTTCCGGAAGGGTGCCCGCTCCCCCCCCTCGAGGCCATGGCCTGCGGGGCGATTCCTGTGGGTTTTACCGGGCTGGGGGGATGGGATTACATGCGTCAGGCAGGTAACGGGGGATATGGATCGCCTTTTGAACTGCGTTCGGTTGCCTGGGAGGGGAATGGCATGTTCTATCCTGACGGTGATGTGCTTGGATTGGCCAAGGGTGTGGAGAGAGTGGTTCTTGGGATTATAGAGGATGATGACCGGGGTTGGGCCATGATGCATGCTGGTAAAACGACTGCCTCCTCCTATACCATCGAGTTCCAAAAGAAAGAAGTGTGTGACTGGTTGGAGAAATGACTATTATGCGGAAAACACGGATTTTGTTCCATGCCGACCGGAGTATGCATGTGCCGTTTTTGGAGCCCATAGCCCGGTTGCTCAAGGACCGGCCAGACATGGAAATCGGTTTTTCAGCTCCGCCTTGTGAGCCGGTTCAATCCGACCGTCCTGGATTCGGTCTGTTGCCACGGGAGATCTCGAGGCTGGAGCGTCTGGCTCCTTTTTACAAAGATCCCTACAGGTTCAGATCGGATATCGTAGTTGTTGCCGATATGTGCCATTTTCGATTTACGTGGGGACCCAAAGTGGTCAATGTCGGCCATGGCATGATCTGTAAAGGGGATTTTTACACCTCGAGTGGATTTGCCCGTAGAGAAAATCTTTCAGAACTTATCTGCGTGCCGGGCGAGTGGCACAAAGAGCGACTGGAGCCCATTGTTTTCTCTCCCATTGAAGTGACGGGATTTATCAAATCCGACCGAATCTTTGGATCTGGCGGACCGGTGCGTGATGCATTTCTCCGTTCAAAGGGAATCGATCCTTGCGACACGATCATCTTTTTTGCCCCCACCTACAATCCGGAATTGAGTGCCATCCCCTGTGTCATGGAACGCATTGCCGAACTGGCATTGCCTGGCAGACATCTTCTGATCAAACTCCACGATATGACCGATCCCCGCTGGAGGGAGCTTTATGTAAATTTGGCCGAGAATCACTCTCGAGTGACTATGCTCGACAATGAAGCGTTTGCAGGAGCCATGGTCAGCACAGATATTCTGGTGAGTGACGTGTCCTCAGTTTATGTCGAATCCATGGGGTTGGACAAGCCCATAGTGCTTTTCAACAATCCCGACAGGAATACATCTAACGTGTTTCACGAAGATGACATCGAATACCTGGTTCGAGATGCCGTTACTGAAGTCGCGAGCGTGGAGGAACTCAAGAGAGCTGTTGATGCGTCCCTTGACAATCCCGCTTGCTTGTCAAAGAGACGAAGATTCTATGCTGACCGTCTTGATTACGGACAGGACGGTCTGGCAGCCGAACGGGCTGCAGATGCCATTGTGCGACTGGTATCCGGGGAGATATGCCCCAGGAATCTGGAGCCCTGTCTGAGCGTGATTATCGATGTTCCGGGAGATGTCAGCCCCGACGCAGTGGGGCGATTTCTGCGCCATGTCCAAAGAAATGCAAGAGAGCGATTGTGTATCGCCCTTGTGGGACCCGGGTTGGCTGGTTTGGAAAGGGAAGATGGTGTCTTGTATATTCCTGAGCCCGAAATTTCCATGATCACTCTGCGAACAATCGCAAAACAGGCTGAGGGGGGGAAGGTCGCTCTTCTGAAGTATGGCCAGCGCCTGCCCAAAGGGTGGGACAGAATGCTCCTGCGATATTTCAGGTGGCATCCCGACGCCGGTATTGTTTCGGCCATCTGTACCCCGGAAATCGTTGACCACATTCTGAGTTTCAGTGTGGAAAAGGCGATCAGCTACAAACCACGGCAAAAGGCGGATATGTGCAAGTACTTCATGGAAGGGGCCGATAATGTCGTGTCCGGTTTGCCAAGTACCTGTTTGGTCGTCGACAAGTTATTGCTTGAGCATGCCGGAGATACCGTGATGGGATGGGATTCTATACTGTCTTTACTATATGCTCAAACAAAGATGATGAAAAGAGAAATCGTGGTCGCATTCAATACCTATGTTTTTACCGAGTAATGTGTTGTAACTTGAACAACGTATTTTTATGATTTTTTTCAAATAAGATGCGACTGCAAAAAATGCCTCCGTCGCCAAATCCCGAAAAATCATGAGAGCTAACTATCTGTTTTTACTTAAAACTTAATAACCTAAAACCTAAAACAGCCTGCAAAAAATACTTTTTGCAGGCACATCAAATAAGTATATGTGTAAAATTATATACAACAATATTGTCATAAATATCGCAGGGATGCTCCTTCAAAAAGTTGAAAATCAGGTTCAAGCTGAACGCTATATTTTGTAACATCTTGATTTTGATTAACCTTTCAACTTAAACCGTAACCCTGCCCGAAGACATCCTCTTTTGCAGGCACATCAGTAGGGGCGATGCATGGATCGCCTGTTTTTGCAGTCCCCCGATAGAGGTTGCAGAAACATCCTTTGGCATCATGCGTCTGCAACGGATATTTTTATCACTCAGCTTAGCAAGAGGTCCATTTGTCATCATATAAGCTGGCGACCGTTATTCTGCATTACGGAAATCCTAATATGACAGCCCGTCTCCACGAACAGCTTGTCTCTTCGGACCCTTCGTATGCGAATGATATCGCCGTCCTGGATAACAATGCCCCGCAGCCCTATGAAAAAGCCCAAAAACGATTGTCGGACAACCGTTTTTGGGCAGGTGCGTTGGACTATTGTGTTAAGGATTATGCATCCAGAGGCTATACGCATCTATGGTTTTTGAATAATGATATTTTTTTTGTTTCTTCCCCCCCCGTTGTTCATCGATGTTGGGCTCGTATGCAGTACCTCGAAAAACAGGGGGCCCGCGTTGGAGTGTACTCTCCCTCATTTACAGCCAACCCTTATCATCCACATATGGTTACTTCATCGCGGGGTGGATTCTCCGAAGTCGCCTATGTTGACGGCATTGCTCCTTTGATCCGGCTTGATTGTATACGTGATATCGGTGGGCTGGATGTGGGGGATAATGACATTGGCTATGGCGTTGACGTATGGATGTCTTTGAGAGCTTCCCGCAAAGGGTGGTCAGTTGTAGTGGATCATGAAGTTGTTGCAAGGCATCGGTATCATGCAACATCCAGAAGTTTTGATGGGTTTATGGAGCGTGCTGCAGCTCTTGAAAACGATTATATGTTATCTCGTTTGGGAGATGATTATCGGTTAAAATTACGGATGCTGGCTCAAAAATAAATATTTTTATCGTTCTTTTAAAGCACTCTGAGCGATCCCAATACGGAGGAGATGAATATGCAGGCAATACTGCTCGCGGCCGGTGTTGGTAGTCGTCTGGGACGTCCACTCCCCAAGTCTCTGGTCGAATTGCCCGATGGAGAAACCATACTTGGTCGACAGATCCGTATTCTCAAAGAATGCGGGGTTGGGCAGATTTTCGTGGTTGTCGGATTCAAGATGACGCTCATCATGGAGAATTTTCCCAATGTCTTCTATCGGTATAATCCATTTTTTTATATTACCAATACCGCAAAAAGTCTTTTACACGGCATGACGGACCTTGATGACGATATCATTTGGACGAATGCGGATGTTGTGTTTGATGACCAGGTTCTGCAAAGACTGATTGCAACGCCTGGCAATGGATGTGCTGTTGATCATAAAAAATGTGGGGCTGAAGAAGTCAAATACCGTATAGATGATCAGGGGAATCTAACTGAGATCTCCAAGGCGGTGGTCAATGGGCACGGCGAGGCTGTCGGCCTGAACAAGATCACCAGGCAGGATCTTCCCTTGTTCCGGGAATGCCTCAAGGGATGCGCTGACTCGGATTATTTCGAGGCAGGTATGGAAGCAATGATAGGCAAGGGACAGACCTTTCAGGCCGTCGATATATCGGACTACAGATGCGTTGAAGTAGATTTTGATGAAGATCTGAAACAGGTATATAGCCTTTTTGCCCAAGACGGTTGATTTTACGAGCGTTTTTTGACCGGTATGTAAACCATCAGGACCCATTGCAGCCGGCCACCGCTACCCGGGCCCAGCTCCCTGCGTTAAGGGGTGATGGGGTGGGCTGCTGTTGTGGGACAAATACAGCTTTAGTATCGAGATCGGGCGAAAACTACCGATTTACATTGGATGAAGTGGGCAGTAATCCCGTAATCAGATCATAATTTTTTGAGGGAAACACATGGTATATTCGGTTTCCATAATTATTCCGGTTTTTAATCAATGGAATTTGACGCGTGACTGTCTGGTCAGTTTGCATAAGACCATATCGCGAGAAGATGTTCAGGTTATAGTTGTGGATAACGGATCTTCTGACGCTACACCTGGGAAGTGTCCAACAGTTGGAAAATGCCTTTTTAAAGAAAATTTTCTCTATATCCGTAATGAGGTAAATAGAAATTTTGGGCCGGCATGTAATCAGGGTGCGCGCAAGGCTTCTGGAGCATATCTCTTCTTTTTAAATAATGATACTGTCGCTCAAAACGATTGGCTTCCTCCCTTATTGGAAACCATGGAAAAAAATTCACAAATAGGGGCTGTTGGACCTCTACTTTTGTTTTCTGGTGCCCAACGCGTTCAGCATCTTGGCGTTTCTATCGTTCCAGGGGGGAATGTAACCCATATATACGAGTATTTTCCTAAAAACCATCCCGTTGTTTCAAAAAAGCGTGATTTATTGGCCATAACGGGTGCTGCTTTATTTATATCTAAAATTTTGTTTAAAGAATGCGAAGGTTTTTTTGAAGGATATAAAAATGGATTTGAGGACCTTGATCTTTGTTTGCAGATCTTGCGTAGAGGTAAAAAAATACAATGTGTCCAAAAAAGTTGTTTTGTGCATTTGACAAGCCAGACTTTTGGTCGTTTTGACCATGATCTGGAAAATTCTGCCCTGATTATGAAACGATATCCCGAATGGGTTTATCCTGATTTTCATACACACGCAAAACAGGATGGCTTTGAAGTGCGGCTTACTTCATGGCAGGAGATATGCTTGGGTTTGCCGTCGTTCAAAGAGTCAGAGGTTGAGCAACAATCTGTGGATTTGTGTATCTCTGCCTTAGGGGGTCTTTTAGAACGGAATCCATTATGGGAAAATGGATATGAAAAGTTAGCTATGATACTGGAAAACGAAGGTGAGATGGATAGTGCACTGTACTACCGTACGCTTCGTGCCCGGATATGCCCCTCAGAGAAGGCTTTCTTTTTAGTTCAGAAGTTTGCTAAGCGGGTGGGGAATGAAAAATTATTTTTAGAGACAAAGGGCTTTATTAATAAAGTTGTTATAAAGAGCAAGGATGACACAAAAAAAATTGAAAGAGCAAAAAAAATAATGCAATGGGCTGAAAAAAGCAAAGAACACGAAATCGCCTCTCTATACAAGGGCTGGTTGTTATAATTAAAAATATTCAGATTACTTTTTTTAATTGAAATCGTGTCATCAGATTTTTTTGAGTGAAATAAAAAGAAGTATCACATAAGTCGGTATATAAGGTTTGTCCATTCTGAAATATATCTGTCGATATTGAATATGTCCATTGCAGTTAGGCGAGCATTTCTGCTGATTTGATTTCTATGCTTTTCATGGTTTTTCAACCAGAGGATATTTCAACGTTGTGGTATGCTTAAAATTCTTTTAAAATACTTCGTACTTCCATATGAACAAATGGGTTGTTTTATATTATGCACAAATTTTTTTAAATTGTTTTTTGTAAGGAAAACGTTTTTATTATGGAATTGTTAAGGTAGAATCCAATTTCTATGACGGTATTTACTTTTAAAGTTTTAAAATTAGATAAGTTGTGATGTATAGGAACGTTTCCCTTTTTTTTTCGACTAGTATATTTCTTTTACAATAGTGAGCATAGACCTGGAATACGGCTAAGGACATTAAAATACGTTAATTGCATGCTATTGAAAATTTATTAATTGTTTTAATTTATGTGTTAATCTTGAGTTTTTTTTCAAGCTCGATGATTTTTTTGATGTATAAATTATGTATTCTTTGTTGTTTCATGTTATAAAATTCTGGATGCACTAAATCTAAAGGATTATTAGATGCGTCACATATAGAAATATTATTTTTTTTGTTAACAAAAAGAATAATATTTTGCCTTAAGCACAAGTCAATATCTTTATTATGCCATATTTCGCCTCTAAGTATGTCAAGAGGGTCGAAATTATGAATCTGGAACAACTCGGCCCAATAGCTCGGCCATTTCTCATTAACATGCCCTTGTCCTTCTTGCCCAGGAATAGCTGCAGAGAAAATGACTAGGTCTGAAAGCGAAGTTAGTAATTTTATGAAATTATGAGCCTGTTTTTGTTCTAAATGTTCGCCAACTTCTAAGGAGACCGCTAGATCAAATTTTTGATATGATTGGAGTTTTTTGGCAGCAATGTCTTTTTCGAGATTTGCTTCTATGAATTCATCATTACTGATTTGTAAATGTTCTTTTTTAATCCATGGACCATCTATTCCTAGTATTTTTTGAGTATTCCATATTTTTTTTGCGACGGAAAGAAAATAACCGTAACCACAGCCTACATCTACTATAGATTTAAAATTTAAGTGTAAAATTTCATCGATTTTTTTACATAGTTCAATTGAAGTTTTCAATTTCTCTGCATTTCTTATATGGTGCTTATGGTGTTGCTTATGATTTTGTTCTTTAGTGCCCGATGTTGATTTAGATTGAAGGTTTTCCGGTATGTTTATGCAAATTCTTGATTTTTTTCTTATATTTCGATTATTCAAGGAGATTTCTGCTTGCTTGTGATGAGTACTGGGGGAAGGAATTATTTTTAGGCTATTTAACTCTTCTAAGCGACGTGCAACCTCTGGGATATCATTTAATGCCTTTGATATTTTAACATATTCTATTAAAATGCTAATTTCATTTGGATGTTTACATAGACTTTTTTTAATTATTTTTTCTGATTTGTCTAAGTTTCCTTGCATGCGATGTACTATCGACATTAACACATAAACTTGAGGTGGTGTTTTATCTTTATGTGTAAGAAATATTTTTTGTAATATACTTGTAGCTTTTGACCAATCAGATTCATGAATTGCTTTTTCAGCTTGACTGATTAGTTTTTCCGGATATTCATTGTTGTGTAATTCTTTTGACTCGTTTTGCATAAATTTTTATAGTGGGCGAAAAAATGTAAAGAAGAAAAAATTGCCTTGATTTACATGCGTTGTTTGTATTATTGATCTTAATTTTTTTAAAGTATGATGTAGCATGCTGTCTCGGCACATCAATATTTTGAGTTGTATGATACTATTATTGAATTGAATATTTTTGATGCAGCTGTTGATAATTTTTTTCTAACTTTTTGATAGAATTTTCTAGGGCTCTGATTTTTTTTTCAGCAGTAATTTTTTTATTTTCAGAGTTTTTTAGCTTTAGTAAAAGATCGTTGTTAGTTGTTGTAAGTATATCTATGTTTCGTTTGAGCTGGTTGTATGTTGTTCTTGTGTTAAGGCGCTGTTGTAGTGCTTGTGAGAAAGGAATGTGCGTTTCTCTTGATAGAATTTGAGATTCAAGGTCGTTTTGGTGTTTCCAAAATTTTTTGATTTTTTGAAAGTCAAATGGAATATTGTATATTTCCATAATCAATATGCAAATATCGATAATTTTAGTCGGGGTTTGTTGTCTAGGAGATGCGATTGAGTTTAGCCTGGTTAATGAAAAATACAATCCTCTGAAAACTAAAAATTCAAAAGGAAGAAAAATTTTTTCATCTAGACGCCATTCTTGATCAATTGCGTATATTTCGTTGTTCAGTTGAATGGTGTTGTTTGGGGTTAGGTCAAACCATTTACCACTGAGTATCTTATTGTCGCCATCTCGTGTAGTAAGGCTGTTTAGTTTAGTGAGCCAAGGATAAAAAGCTTGAGCCAGATCATTTATATTCCATCCAGATGTGTTAATAATACTGTTAATGTTACTTTGAATGGTTTGAGCTGATATATAATCTTCATCTTCTAAAATATGAAAAAACTTTTTTTTCATCTCTGGAACTACTGGAATTAATCTTTTTCTTATAACTTTAATTGCTCCTTTTTTTCTTTTGAAAAGAATTTCCTTGCTAAATTTAGATGGATTTCTTGCTCCGTAGTAGCGTGCTAGTTCGTTAGAAGGTATTGTAGATAGCTTTTTATCTTTCCACACAACGTAGAGAAAGGAATTAGATAAATCTCTAAGAAGTCCCGCTTCTTCTATACCTTTCGATGCGGCTTGCAGGGAAAAAAGGTTGTACTGCGAACTAAATATATCTCTGACAAAAGCTTCCTCCAACAGGGAGCTTGTTGAAAAATCATCAGAATCAATTCCTTCACTGTGTAAAATCAAAGATGGAAGCTTATAGTCCGGAAAAGGTAAGTGAAGTTCAAAGCTAGAAAATTGTGCTTCGTGTAGTTTTTTTTCAAGGATTTTACGACTAAATGTTACCGGACTTGATTTTGTGTATTCATCTTGAATACCAGCCATCGGTCGACCTAAGTGGTCTTCGTTTGCACCTGCAAAATATTTGAGGCCAAAGCGATTTTCTATGGCCAAGATTAGGCAACCATCGGGTTTAAGTAAAGAATATGCCTTTTTTAAAAGGTCTAGAGTCGGCGTTTTGCTGGTACTAAACATCCTTGCGTATTCGAGCACCCCTATTAGCGTTACTATGTCATATTTTGTTTTAATATTGGGAAGGCTAAGTATATTGTCACTCAGAACAACAACATTGGCCAAATCGGCACAACGTTCAGCCGCAATAGATGCTCGTAGATAACTTCCTTCAATAGCAGTTACATTTGCATCGCATTCTCCAAGAAATCTTGTAATCGCACCACAACCACAACCTAACTCGAATACGTTTTTATGTTTTAAAAAGTTTGTAAAAGGTCTTAATAGGTTGCTTCGTGAAGAGCTTAAGTGGTATATTGATGGCCAGTCTTTGCATTGGTCAAAAAGTTCATT
>NZ_JBUDSQ010000047.1:0-21657 GCF_054921335.1 Desulfoplanes sp.
CTACACCGAAGACACCCTCGTTCAACAAACCACGTCCGACTATCTGCACGATCGGCTCGGGTGGGAGTCGGTCTATGCCTTCAATACGGAGACCTTTGGTCCCGAGGGAACCCTGGGGCGGAGGTCCGACAAGGAAGTCGTGCTCACGCGGTATCTGCGGCAGGCGTTGGAGAGGCTGAATCCGGGGTTGCCCGATGGTGCCTATGACGATGCCCTGCGCCAGATCGTGACCATTCCGGCCGGGCAGTCCATGGTGGCCGTCAACCGGGACATATACCGGCTTCTGACGAACGGTGTGCAGGTGACATTCCGCAATGATGACGGCGAACGGGTTCGGGAACGATTGCGGGTTTTTGATTTTTCCGAGGAGGCCGACAATCACTTTTTGTGTGTTCGGGAGCTGTGGATCAGGGGCGATCTGTACCGGCGGCGGGCCGATATTGTGGGGTTTGTCAACGGTATTCCTCTTGTTTTCATGGAGCTCAAAAACCTCAATCGGGATATCCGCGCGGCCTTTGAACAGAATCTCAAAGACTACAAGGACACGGTTCCCCATCTCTTCCACCACAATGCCGTGGTCATCCTGGCCAATGGTGTGGACGCGAAGATCGGGTCGATATCAAGCAAATTCGAGCACTTCAGCGACTGGAAACGTCTTGAGGAAGATGCACCCGGAGCCGTGGACATGGAGACCCTGCTCAAGGGGGTCTGTGACAGGCACAACCTGCTGGATCTGTTTGAAAACTTCATTCTTTTTGATGACTGCGCTGGTGAAACCCGGAAGATTCTGGCCCGCAATCATCAGTTCCTCGGGGTGAACCGGGCCATCCAGGCGGTCAGGGACCGCGCCGACCGGCAGGGAAAACTGGGGGTGTTCTGGCACACCCAGGGGGCGGGCAAGAGTTATTCCATTGTCTTTTTCACCCGCAAGGTTCACCGGAAGCTGGGCGGCAATTTTACCTTCCTGGTGCTCACGGACAGGGAAGACCTGGACACCCAGCTGTACAAGACCTTTGCCGGATGCGGTGTGGTGGATAATGACCGGGACCCATGCCGGGCCGCCAGCGGCGAGCATTTGAGCCGTCTTCTGGCCGAGCACAAGGCCTATGTTTTTTCCCTGATCCAGAAATTCAATCAGGATGTTGACCCGGATGTGCCGTACACCCGCAGGGATGACATCATCGTCATCACCGACGAAGCCCACAGAACCCAATACGGCACCCTGGCCCTGAACATGCGCAACGCCCTGCCCGGTGCCGCCTATATCGGTTTTACCGGCACGCCCCTCTTTAACGACGACGAAATAACCCGCCGGGTATTCGGGGAATATGTCTCCACCTACGATTTTCAGCGGGCAGTAGAAGACAAGGCCACGGTGCCCCTGTATTATGACCCAAGGGGGGACAAACTCGGGGTGGCCACGAGTGATCTGAACACGCGGATCGCCGAAAAGCTGAACGATCTGGATCTGGACGATATCGACCTTGTCCAGCGGTTGGAAAAAGATCTCAAACGCGATTACCATGTCATCACCGCAGGTAAACGGCTGGATCAGGTGGCCCGGGACTTTGTGGACCATTATTCCCGTGCCTGGGAATCGGGCAAGGCCATGCTGGTATGCATCGACAAGATCACCTGCGTGCGCATGTACCGTTTGATTGAATTCTATTGGGACCGGCATATCCGCACACTGGAATCGGAACTCGGATCTGCCCGGGACGAGCAGGAAGAAGCATACAGCAGACGACGCATCGAATGGATGCGTCAGACCAGAATGGCCGTGGTCATCAGTGAAGAACAGGGGGAGGTTGACACATTTGCCCAGTGGGATTTGGACATCACCCCCCACCGCCGTCTGATCAAGGACGGGATCGATCTGCCCGAATCCCTGCGCCACAAGCCGAGATTCAGAAATCTGCAGCGCATGGGCCTGGCAGAAGCCTTCAAGGAAGAAGAACACCCTTTTCGTATCGCTATTGTCTGCGCCATGTGGCTGACAGGATTCGACGTTCCCTGCCTGTCCACCCTCTACCTGGACAAACCCCTCAAGGCCCATACCCTGATGCAGGCCATTGCCCGGGCCAACCGGATCAATGGAGGAAAAAACAACGGGCTCATCGTGGATTATTGCGGGATACTCAAGAATCTGCGTAAGGCACTGGCCACCTTTGCCGGGCAGGGAGACGCCGGACATGAGGGGGAAAGCGGGGGAACGGACCCTGCGCGTCCGGACGAGGAACTGCTCGCAGAGTTGGCCGAGGCCATCGGGTTGATCAGGGGTTTTCTTGCCAGAAACAGGGCATCCCTGGACGGCATCATCACCGCTACCGGGTTCGAGCGTAACCGTGCCATCCTGGCCGCCAAGGAAGCCGCCAATGAAAACGACCGGACCAGAAAACGGTTCGAGGTGATGTGCCGGGAGGTGTTCAAGAAATTCAAGGCATGTATCAATGTCCGGGGAGTCAATGCACACCGGGCGGATTACGAGGCCATACGCGTGGTGTACAAAAGTCTGCAACAGGATCGGGACCAGGCCGATATATCCCATATCATCAGACAACTCCATCTGGTGGTTGATGGGGCCATTGCAACGAAACCCGTTGATGCCGCCGCTGAGGAGCACGGGCTCTTCGACATCAGCAGGATCGATTTCGACCGGCTGCGCAAGGAGTTCGAAAGAAGCCGGGCCAAACGGACCACGGTACAGAGCCTGAAAACGGTCATTGAAAACAGGCTGAAACGGCTGCTGGAACAAAACCCGTTGCGGACCAATTTCCAGAGGCATTTCGAGGATATCGTTGCAGCGTATAACAGGGAGAAGGACCGGGCCACCATTGAAAAATCATTTGAGGCCCTGCTTACCTTCTACGCGAAAGAACTCACCGATGAAGAAAGCCGAGCCGCCCGCGAAGGGCTGGACGAAGAATCCCTGGCCGTGTTCGATCTGCTGAAAAAAACCGATCTTTCCCCACGGGACATCAAGAGAATCAAGAAGGTGGCCGTGGACCTGCTCGCAACCCTCAAAAAAGAAAAACTGCGCATCGACCATTGGCGGGACAAGGAAGCCACCCGCGACGCGGTACGCATCCAGATCACCGATTTTCTCTGGGCCGATACCACCGGACTCCCGGTGAGCGCCTATGATGATGCCGAAGTCTCCCAAAAGGCCATGGACGTGTACACCCATGTTTTCCGAGCCTATCCCAATCTTCCTTCGCCGTTTTTTGGCGCCTCTGTATAAAACGGTTTGTAACTATGCAGCATGACAATTCGGGATAAGGCAGCGTCTTTTTTCCTGGGAACGCCGAGCGTCTGCTCGGCCTTGCAGGCCATGGAGATGGAGTATCGTTATACTCCTATCCGGGCGTGCCATCTGCCCCTGTTTTCTGCTGGTTCGCAGACACAGTGCCGAGCAGACGCTCGGCGTTCCCAGATTCAGGGGGCGGGTTCGTGGAGGTCGAGCTCACCGGTCTGGCGGAGGGCTTCGTAGAGCAGGACCGAGGCGCAATTGGCCAGGTTGATGGATCGCACCTCTCCCCAGATGGGGATGCGTACCAGGTGGTCGGCCGAGGCGAGGATTGGTTCGGGAAGTCCCCGGGTTTCAGGGCCGAGGACAATGATGTCCTCGTTGTGGAAGGAAAAGCTGTGATGGGGATGCCCCTTGCGGGCACTGGTCATGATCAGGCGGGCCGAGGGGGGAAGGGACCCGGTGAACGCGTCCCAGTTCTTCCAGACCCGCACATCCACGTGGGGCCAGTAGTCCAGCCCGGCCCGCTTCAGGTACCGGTCGTCCAGGCTGAATCCCAAAGGCTCGATGAGATTGAGGGGGGTGGTCACGGCGGCGCAGAGCCGGGCGATGGTTCCGGTGTTGGGCGGGATCTCCGGTTCGTACAGGGCTATCTGCATAAGGGTTGCTCTTTGGGGTCAAACTTAATATCCACTGCTGTTGACGTATACGGGTGTATCCCTTTGTCTCTTGGAGGGGGCTATCCGTCCAGGGGCAGGGGCATAAAAAAAGGCCCTGGCAAAAAACCAGGGCCCTGATATTCCGGTGGTGGGCGATCGGAGATTTGAACTCCGGACTTCCACCGTGTGAAGATGGCACTCTCACCGCTGAGTTAATCGCCCGAACAGGCAGTATTTCTAGAAAAAAAGATTCGTTAGGGCAAGTTTTTTTTCAGGTATTTTTCAGGCGGTGGATATGGGTTTCTGGGAATGCCGAGCGTCCTTTCGGCCTTTCTGGAAATGTATAGGGAATATGGTCATAATGTCCGGCTACTCCATTGCCGCTGTTTCCTACTGGTTCGTAGGCGCGTTGCCGAGCAGACGCTCGGCGTTCCCAGGGGGCACCACGCAATCGGGCTACCACGAGCTGAATAGCTACTTGATTTTTTTGTTCTCCTGAACCAAACCTACTTTGGAAGCCGTAGTTTTCAAATGTACGGATATGTGTTCCGCTATCAAGGCTTATCAGCTTACGAGCTCATCAGCTCATGGGCTGGTAAGCTCGTAAACAAAAAATTCTTGTACCGATCCATCACCGGAACCCACGTTTTCAAACTGGTTTTGGTTTAGCAGAGATCAAAGTCAAAGATTGTTGTTATTCTAACATGTTATCAACCAAGGAATACCCATGAACATTCTCGTCACCGGCGGATGTGGATTCATCGGCTCCAATTTTATCCACTATATGTTTGGAACCAATGATGACGTCAATATCGTTAACCTGGACAGGCTGACCTATGCGGGCAACCGGATGAATCTGTCCTCCATCGAGAGACAACATGGGGGGGGGCGGTATGTTTTTGTCCATGGGGACATCAATGACCCCGAACTGGTCATGGGCATGATGCGGGTCCATGAGATCGATGCGGTGGTCAATTTTGCTGCCGAGTCCCATGTGGACCGGTCCATTAGCGATCCCTCACCGTTTATCACCACAAACATCAACGGTACCCAGACACTACTCGAGGTGTCCCGTCATCTCGGAATCCCCAGATTCGTCCAGATATCCACGGACGAGGTCTACGGCTCCCTGGGTCCTGAAGGACTTTTTTCCGAAACCACTCCCCTGGCCCCGAACAGTCCGTATTCGGCGTCCAAGGCATCGGCCGATCTTTTGGCACGGGCCTACCACAAGACCTATGACATGCCCGTGGTTATCACCCGGTGTTCCAACAATTATGGGCCCTATCAGTTTCCGGAAAAGCTCATTCCCCTTATTTTCACCAATGCCATGGAGGAGAAATCCATCCCGGTCTACGGGGACGGCCTCAATGTCCGCGACTGGATCTATGTTCGTGACCACTGCAAGGGGGTGGCCATGGCCCTGGAAAACGGCAAGCCCGGCCACGTCTATAATTTTGGCGGCAATGCCGAAATGGCCAATATCGACATCGTCAAGACCATCCTTCAGGAACTGGGCAAACCCGGGTCCCTGATCACCTATGTCAAAGACCGCCCGGGCCACGACCGTCGCTACGCCATGGATTTTACCCTGGCCACCAAGGAACTCGGCTGGACCCCTGACCACGATTTCGCTGCAGGCATCAAAGAGACCATTGCCTGGTACAAGAAAAACAAAAAATGGCTCAAAGAAGTCCAATCCGGAGAATACCAGGCCTTCATGAACGAGTGGTACAGCGAAAGAAAGTAAAAGAAAGTAGGCAGTGCACAGTACGCAGTGCGCAGTAAAAAATCTCAGCATCCTCATCCGCCACTGCGTCCCCTCTGTCCACTTGGTCCACTCCCTTACCCCTTAAAACCTAAAACCAAAAAACCTATGCATCCAACAATACAAACAGGCCTCGTCGGGGCAACCGGCTACACAGGCATGGAACTGGCCCGCCTCATGATAGGCCATCCGGTATTCAAAATGGTTCTGGCCACCTCGCGTAAGGAGGCCGGCAAGACCATGGTGGACATCTTTCCCCATCTCCAGGCCACGGCTCTGGCCGACATTCCTATTGTCCAGCCTGATCCGGACGTTCTGGCAAAAGAGTGCGACCTGGTCTTTTTGGCCGTGCCCCATGGGACGGCCATGAACATCGCCGCCGAGCTTGTGGCCCGCAAGGTGAAGGTCGTCGATCTGAGCGCTGATTTCCGCCTGCGTGATCCCGAGATCTACGAAGAATGGTATAGTGTCGACCATACCCAGAGAGAACTTTTGCCCAATGCCGTCTACGGCCTTCCGGAATTGTACGAGGAAGCCATTAAGGGGGCCGAACTCATTGCCAATCCGGGATGCTATCCAACATCTGCCATTCTTGGGCTGTATCCGGCCCTTGCAAGCGGTTTGGTCGAGACCCGGGGGATTGTCGTGGACAGCAAGTCCGGGGCGACCGGTGCCGGCCGCAAACCCGGCGTGCCGTCCCTGTTTTGTGAGGTGAACGATAATTTTCGGGCCTACAATCTGGGCAAGCACCGCCATACCCCGGAGATTGAACAGGAGGTCTCGGTGGCCGCAGGGACGGATGTGACCCTGTCCTTCAATACCCATCTCATCCCCATGGACCGGGGGATCCTCTCCACCACCTACACCCGGCCGGTCCGGTCGGTCACCCTGGATGCGGCCCATGATCTGTTCACCCGGTTTTACGCTGAAAAGCCGTGGGTCCGGGTTCTGCCCAAGGGAACCCTTCCCCAGACCAAATGGGTCCGGGGGACCATGTTCTGCGACATCGGGCTGGCCGTTGACCCGCGCACCGATCGGCTGATCATTGTCTCGGCCATCGACAACCTGTGCAGGGGCGCCTCCGGTCAGGCCCTGGCCAATGCCAATATCATGTATGACCTGGAAATGTCCCTGGGCCTCGATCTAGGGACCTTGATCCCGTAGTCCCAGGAATTCGCCATGCACCAAAAAAAGGCTGCCGGAATCACTCCGGCAGCCTTTTTAATGTTGTTGGCAAAAACACACGATCTGTAGGGATGTGCCTGTGTGTCCGCCCTTTAGAAGACAGCGGTCTATCCCTACGATGCCCGTCTCGCCCGACTGGGCGTTCGTTGTCCCTGCCGGGAATGCGGTCTCGAGGACCCCGTTCTGGCCGACTGCGGTCGTGGCCGCTTCGACCGCATCTGTTGTTTTTTGGGTGCGGGCCGTGCCGCGGCACCTGTGGCGTTTTTGGCCTCTTCGCTGTGGAAGGGGTGGTCCATGACCACGGGAACGGTTTCCCGGAGCAATCGTTCGATGCTCCGCAGATAGTCCCGTTCCGGTGCACTGCAAAAGGAAACGGCCTTTCCGCCGGCTCCGGCCCGGGCCGTGCGGCCGATACGGTGTACATAGGTTTCCGGTTCTACCGGAAGATCGTAGTTGATCACGTGGGTGATCCCGTCCACATCGATCCCCCTCGCCGCAATATCCGTGGCCACGAGTACGCGGATTTTTCCTTTTTTGTAATCGTTCATGGCCTTGGTGCGGGCGTTCTGGCTCTTGTTCCCATGGATGGCCGCTGCGGCGAATCCGGCCTTGGTCAGCTTACCGACCACCCTATTGGCCATGTGTTTCATCTGGGTGAACACGATGACTTTTTTGAATGCCGGGTCTTCCATGAGCCGGTTCAGCAGGTTCGGTTTGGTGTTTTTGTCCACGAAATAGAGCTTCTGAACGATCCGTTCCACGGCCGGCTGTTCCGGGGCGATGTCCACCCGTGCCGGGTCCGTGACCAGGGTGGTGGCCAGATCCATGATCTGTTTTTCCATGGTCGCGGAGAAGAACAGGGATTGCCTCTTGTTCGGTAGTTTGGCGATGACCTTGCGGATATCCGGGAGAAATCCCATGTCCAGCATGCGGTCTGCCTCGTCCAGGACAAATATTTCGATACGGCCCAGGTCGATGAACCCCTGCCCCATGAGATCCAGGAGGCGGCCGGGCGTTGCTACCAGGATATCCAGCCCGCGTTTGAGGGCCTTGACCTGGGGATTCTGGCCCACACCGCCAAAGATGACCGTATGGTTGATGTGCAGGTATTTGGCGTAATCATGGATGGACGCGTCGATCTGGGCGGCCAGCTCCCGGGTCGGGGCGAGTACGAGGACACGGGGACTGCCCGGCAAACGTTTTTGGGGATTGGTGGAGAGATATTCGAGAATGGGCAGACTGAAGGCCGCTGTCTTGCCGGTTCCCGTCTGGGCACAGCCGATGATGTCCCTCCCCTTGGCCAGAAAGGGAATGGACTGTTCTTGGATCGGGGTCGGGGCCCGGTAGCCCATGTCGGCTACGGCTTTCTGGAGTTCCTCAATGAGTCCGGTGAAGACCCCTTCTACGGTCGGCGGTCTCTGTTGCCGGGTGGTGTGTGATCTGTTGGGGTGTTCGGGGCGTCGAGTGGACGGACGGGAGGTTCTTGCTTTTTGGTCGTGCATAAATAAGATGATATCCTTACCGGCGAGTTGTTCCATTTTCCTGCCTGCCGGTGGGGAAAAGAAAATACGGATGCCGTGTCCCTGAAGGGAGACATCTCCGTGGAGTACAATGTCCTGATAAACCTGATAATCCGAAAAGACGAAAGAGGAATGTGACGGGACGAAAAAAGAGGTACCACGGTGAGATCACAAGGATCGTTGCATCGGGGAAAAGAGGATGAAAGACTCCGCGGCTCGGCACACGGATGCTCCCACAAAAAAAAAGGGCATCAGTTGGTCCTGATAACCCATTGTGTGTGCAAGTGGTTCCGGAGTCGTTGGAAAGAGACCTATGTGAATTCAGGAGGCCGGTCAAGAAGATCGGCTATCCAATTTCGGCACCTCCCGAACCACCGGGCTGTTTTGGATCAGCCATAGCCCATGGCCTCTTTTCTGGTCATGGGTACTTTTTCGATAAGATGGAAGGTGAAGGAACAGAAATCCATGACTTCCAAATACATTCTGTCCCCGGGAACGGGAAATTCCCGGCAGGCAGTGGGGAAGTCCGGACATTCCCAGCGTGAGCACCAGAGATCGTCGGTGAGATATTTACAAGGCATAGGGATCAGCGGTCCTGCGATCCCTTTTTTGGTAAACCCTTCAAGGTACGCGCTCAAACCGTCTTTGAGACAAAAGACCTGGCAGCAGGCGGCCTGACAGTATTCGGGTCTGCAGCATCCCTGCTTGCCCAGGACGAACCTCTCCTTGCCTTTCTTGACCAAAAATCGGTCCGTCTCGATTTTTTCAAGCAGTTTGACATCCCACAGAAACGATCTTCCGAGTCTGTTGGATGGTTTTGCGTGATAGAGCATACATAGGCTCCTGGGGTTGGGGGAACTCGGTTGGACTCCAATCGCCTGATGGCGGATCCCCAGAGCGACATCCAGCGGAGTCTGTTGCAAAAAAAATTTTTCGAGGCTCCAAACGGCCACCAAGACCGGAAGGGACCGATTATCTTCTTGACCTTGATCGCAAGTTCGGCGACCCAACGTTTTCCCGACCATCTTTCAGACCGATCCGTCAAGGGGTCCCTGTTCCATTCTTTTTGACGAACAACGGATTGGTATCCCCATGGGCACGAACCCATGGGCTCAACCGCACGGACAACCAGACCCATGCTCCGCACCACCCAGATCAAACTCCCCCTGGACCACTCTTTCGAGGATCTGCGCCTGGCTGCGGCCAGCCACCTGGGCATCGATCCCTGCCACATCAAGACCCTGTATATACGCAGACAGTCCATTGATGCGCGCAAACGCAATGCGGTTTTTTTCGTCTATACCCTGGATGTGGAACTGACTCCGGAAACCGAGGTTTCAGGGGCATGCCGGTACACACAGGTTCCTGATCTGTGCTATACCCCACCCCGGCCCGCTCCGGAAGGAACCTGGCACCGTCCGGTGGTTGTCGGAGCCGGACCGTGCGGGCTGTTCACCGCCCTCCTTCTGGCCCGGTCCGGGTATCGCCCCCTGGTCCTCGACCGGGGCCGACCGGCTGACGAACGGACCAGGGACGTGGACCGGTTCTGGCAGACAGGTGCTCTCGATCCGGAGAGTAATGTCCAGTTCGGCGAGGGCGGGGCCGGAACCTTTTCCGACGGCAAGCTGAACACCGGGATCAAGGACAAGAACAATCGGTGCCGCAAGGTGCTTGAGGAATTCGTGGCTGCCGGTGCGCCCGAGGATATTCTGTACGCGAGCCACCCTCATATGGGCACGGATCTGCTCGTGTCCATCGTCCAGACGATCCGGAAGACGGTCATCGATCTGGGCGGGGAGGTCCGTTTCCAGGCCCGGTTGACCGGACTGCATGTGGAGGAAGGGCATATCAAAGGGGTGATGATCAATGGTCATGAAGAGATCGAGACCGACCATGTGGTTCTGGCCATCGGCCATTCGGCGCGGGACACCTTTGGCCTGCTCAGACAATCCGGCGTGGCCATGGAGCAGAAGCCCTTTTCCATGGGCTGCCGCATAGAACATCCCCAGTCCATGGTGGACACGGCGCTGTATGGCACACACGCCGGACACCCCCGACTCGGGCCCGCACCGTACAAGTTGGTGCATCACAGCAAAGGGGAACGCTCGGCATACTCGTTCTGCATGTGCCCGGGCGGTCAGGTCATAGCAGCCGCCAGCGGACCGGGCCAGGTTGTCACCAACGGCATGAGCCTTCGGGCCAGAAGCGGAAAGAACGCCAACGCCGCCCTGCTCGTGGGTATCAAGCCGTCTGATCTGCAGGGAGACGATCCCCTGGCCGGTGTGGACTTCCAGCGCAAATGGGAAGAAAAGGCCTTTGAGCTGGGCGGATCCAATTTCCACGCCCCGGCGCAGCTGGTGGGTGATTTTCTGCAGGGCGTGGGGTCCATGGTTCTCGGCAATGTCGAGCCCACGTATACCCCGGGGGTCAGGCTCTGCGATCTGGCCCAATGTCTGCCGGAGTATGCGGCCGCTGCCATGCGCGAGGCCATTGTGGCCCTGGACCGCAAGCTCAAGGGGTTTGCCCGGCCCGACGCCGTGCTGACCGGGGTGGAGACCCGCAGTTCCTCGCCCGTGCGCATTCTGCGCGACCAGGGGCTCGAGTCCGTTTCCGTCAGGGGCCTCTACCCGGCCGGAGAAGGCGCCGGATACGCCGGCGGGATCACCTCGTCCGCAGTCGACGGCATCCGCGTGGCCGAGATGGTGGCGGAAAAAATCAGAAATAACATATAAACGCCCTGTATAATTGTCGGTCCGTAGGGGCACGGCGCGCCGTGCCCTTCCCCCGTATCATAACAATGACACGATACAAATGATGACATCATCGATTCCTGCACAAGATACTTATGCGTCCCTGTACGCCATGGACGTCAATTCAAGGGCACGGCGCGCCGTGCCCCTACGGGATTTCCGGTAATATCTTTGAGCTCTTATCATTCTGCCGTCTCCAAAATGGTGACCGGACGGTCGGCGTTCCCGGGAAAGGCAAATCATTATCCTGTATCATCACCCCGACCTCAAACCTACCACCTAAAACCTAACACCTAACACCTAAAACCGCCTTATGTTTATTCTCGAAGCCCCTTACGTCTCTGATTTCCTGAAACAGACCATCCTCGATCGCCAGGCTCCGGTTCTGGCCAATGACGTGGCCAGCAAACATTTCGGACCCAACGCATCTGTCCTGTGTCCGGCCGAAGATTTTGCCGCCCGTGCAAACTCGAGTCTGCCCATATACTCCAACTCGGAAAACGCCATCGAGTGGATCGGCACCCATCTGGGAACCACCGGACTGCCGGACACCATCCGAACGTTCAAGGACAAGGTCCTTTTCCGCGAGCTCATCCGCGACATGCATCCGGACTATGTGTTCAAGGGAATCCCTTTCGACAAGCTCAAGGACATCGATCCCTCGGCATTTCCCAAACCCTTTATCATCAAACCGGCCGTGGGGTTTTTCAGTCTGGGCGTGCACAAGGTGGATGCGGACGAAGATTGGCCCGGTGTTCTCGAGACCATCCACAACGAGGTCTCCCGCATTCAATCCCACTATCCCGACCAGGTCCTGAGCCTCGATCATTTTATCATCGAGGAGTGCATCGGGGGTGAGGAATTTGCCGTGGACGTGTATTTCGGTGCTGACGGCAAACCGGTCATTCTGAACATCCTGGGCCATCTCTTTGCCTCGGAAAACGATGTCAGCGACCGGGTCTATCTCACCTCGCCCTCCATCATCCGCACCTGGCTGGACCGGTTCACCAGGTATCTGGGCGAAATCGGCACCCGGGCACATCTGACCAATTTTCCGGCCCATGTGGAACTGCGCGTGGACAAGGACGGCACCATCATGCCCATCGAGGCCAACCCCATGCGTTTTGCCGGCTGGTGCGTGGCCGATCTGACCTTTCATGCCTGGGGATTCAACCCCTATGCGTATTATCTGGATGGAAAAACCCCTGACTGGCCAACCATTCTGGCCGAGCGCGAGGGGCAGGCTGTTGGCGTGCTCGTGGCCGATGTGCCTGCGGATGTGGACTGCGCCTCTATCACTGCCGTGGATTATGATTCCCTCACGGCCCGTTTTTCCGACCCTCTGGAACTCCGGCGCATCGATGTCCGTGAGTATCCGGTCTTCGCCTTTCTCTTTGCCCGGGTTCCGGAAGACGATCTGGGCGAATTCAGGGGGCTGCTCCACTCGGACCTCAAGGAATTTTTGACCCTGGCGGCCGAGTGACGGACACCACGGTCTGTCCGGTTTTCCCAACAAATTGAAAACAATAGCGGTTCTATCATGGTCAGCAGCGATTATCATCCCTATGATTTTTTACAGGGTTTTGAACAGCACCTGGCCTCCTACCTGGAGGCGGTCCCCTTTCTGATCTGGCGTATCAACGTGGTCAAAAAGGAGATCACCTTTTTCAATACCTATCATATCCAGGGGCTTGGCCGGGATACACCCCTCCTGCTCAAGAACATGGAATTCGCCCGTAAGACCGTGCTGGGGGAAGATCTCGACCGGTTCGAGAATTTCATGGACAGGGTGCATGGGCGGCAGTCCGCCTCGGTACTTTTCCGGATAAAGAACCACGATGGGATGATGCTCTGGGTCCAGGCCTCGGGCATGCCCGATCCTTCTATGTCCTCGTGTTACATGGGCATGCTCACGGAATGCACCTCGTTGGCCGCAGAGGCCCAGGCCATGGACACCCCGAGCCACAAGCTGGAATCGCGCATCGAACTTTTCCATACCCCGGTTTTCTTGTGCCGGTTCGACGACAAGCGGGTTGTGATGACCAACTCGGCGGCCCTGCTTTTTCTGGGGAGATCCCGGGACGAGGTCGGGAAAATGACCCTGTACGATCTACTCTGCGATGACGATCCCGACCGGTATATGGGGAGTGTGTATGAAAGCCTGATCTTTGCCGACAGATGGACGGGACAGCTGCCGTTTACCGATTGTCAACGCCGCCCGGCCATGTGTGACGTGAGTATCCGTAGTCTGGCCTCGGGGGGACAGAATTATCTGTGGGTCGGGCTTTCCAATCCCCGCAGCCGGGGAACGGCCAGAGATATCGGCATGACCCCGGAGATTTCTGGAAAAAGCCTGCAGGCCATCGCCCAAAGTTCCTCCCTGCCCGGACTGCTGGAGTCGGTTCTCGCGGCCCAACCCCTGGAGGCCCCGGCCAATGCGGTCATGCTTTCTCGGGTTTTCATCGATGAAAACCGGATCACGGTCGCGGCCCGGGGGGCCGGATTTGATCCCGAAGAAGAGAGCACGCACCCGTACAAGGGGTCCATTGCCGAAAACATCGTCAATTTCGATCTGGAGCATATCCTAGTGGGTGATACGTCCAAGAGCATAAAGCCCATCGACTGGGCCCTGTTCATCCCCAAAGGGGTCAGGTCCTACTATGCCCAACCATTTTTCAGCCGGGACATTCTATGCCATGTGCTCATTTTTTGCTCCACGGAGCCGGACGGGTTCGACGAAACCACCATGACCATGTACCGGCCCCTGTTCGCCGCTTTTGAAAAGGGGCTGGAACGGTGTTTGATGGGTACGTCCCAAGATACCTGACACACGGAGCAGTTTCTCTCTGGTTATCATGTCGTTTCAAACCGGGCCCGCAGCAACCGTGGGCCCGGTTTTTTTGTCCCTGTTCTTTTTTCTCCGGGAACATGTGCTCTTGGAGTGTATCTGGTAGGACCAAAATGGGGCGATGGGGTGCAAGGGAAGGGGGGCCACCATCATGTCCACACTCTCCGGACGGTATCAGTACCGGGAGTACGGCCACTAGCCGGGAAAGGGGGGGGTGCTTTTTTTGGTAGTACCAGTTTGTTTGAAAAAAAGCATAAAAGGCTTGCGTTCTATTTTTTCAGGCCGTAGGGACCTTGTAACGGGCACAAAAATGCCATATAATTCCAATCTGGTAGGACCAGAATGAACGATGAACAACGCGCCTTAGCCTCGGAACGGATCATCTCTCTGATCAAGGGAGAGTCCATTGCCATCGGCCAGCGTCTTCCGGGTGAGCGTCGGCTGGCTGAATTGTGTGGGAGTTGCAGGAATACGGTCCGGGAGGTCCTCAAGCATCTCGAAGAACGGGGATATGTTGAAATCAGACAACGCAGCGGCTGCTATGTTGTCAGCAAGGAAGATACCCCGGACTGGAAGATGGTCAGAAGACCGCAGAAAGCGGACATGCCCCAGATGATCCAGGCCATTGCCATCGTCGGACCCGCCATAGCCAAACTGGCCACGGAGTCCTGCACCAGGAAGGAGATGGCCGGACTCAACCAGATCACCGCCCAGCTTGGACAAGCCATCGTGGATCATGTCCCGGACAGGATTGTTCGCCATTACGCCCGGTTCTATGCCTTGGCTGCAGAATTGGTCGGCAACAGGTATCTTGCCCTGCTCATGGGCGAACTGGAAAGGGTTGCCGGGAGTGTGGACACGGACACTATGACCGTGGGTGAGGACGCCATGGGATCATTTTTTGCCGCCCATGTGGAAATGGTCAATGCCATGTTCCGCCACGATCCCCATGGGGCCTTCAAGCAGGCCGAGGAGTCTGTCGCGGTTCTTGGCCGGTTGTTTGCCCCCGACCTTTTGGGCCATAGCCAATCCGTTCCCTGATAGGGTGACCGAACATATTTTGGGTGCCGCACGCCCAAAACCCTCCCTCTACTCTTCCCCCTCCTTTCCGGAGGGGGAAAACGGGAGGGGTGCGTCCAAAAATCGGGGGCTCCCAAAAAACGCAGTCAACGGACCTGGTCCAACCCAGGGTCCATATCCATAATAAGGCTGACCTGTGCACAGAAGAGATTTTTTCCGGCAATTCGTATCCCCTTTGACATGCCGCTCCCAGGAGACTCCAGAAAACGCTCACGGGCCCGAGCTTTCTGAAAACGAGATCTTTATGGCGGCCATGGAAATGGGCATCGATCCTGCCACCCAGTCACCCGGGAGACTCAAACACCTTGTCCTGGAACACCGTGCCGCAAAGAAGGATTAGTTTTTTGGCGCTATCCGGGACATGCGATCAAGGCATGAACCATCAATCATCAATCATCACCCAAGGCACTTCCACTGTAAGGAGTCATATAATGGACGCCACTGCCGTCAGTTATCTGGAAAGCCGTAAGCTGGTAAAACGTTGGAACGGCCCTATTCCGGCCCTGGTCAACACCCTGCTCATAGGCGTATTTTTTTACATCACCTGGTGGATCTTTCAGGACCCACGCGGTGTCATGCGCATGTACACCCCCTATGTGGGCTACATGGTCTGCCGCTGGCTGCTCATCCTATTTATCTGGGTGGCCTATATCTTCGATTTCTGGCCATTCAAGCGGTCCTGGCTGGAAAAGACCCATCCCCTCTTAAAGGGGACCGTGCTCACCCTTTTCAGCGTCGCGGCCATGGTCCTGCTGATCAAGGGATTCTTCATCGATATCCTAGGAAACTTCGGTATCGCCTACTTTGATCCGGATCGGCTCACCGCCATGGGGATCACGGATTTCTACGCCGTGGAATATGCCGCCGAGGCGATCATGATGTTCGCGGCCATTGCCTCCTGGCTCTCACCCAGCTGGGTCGTGGCCTGCGAGAACGCCCCCTGGCAGAACCTCAAGCAGCCCGCGCGGGGCATAACCATTGTCCTGGTCACCTTCTTCCTGAGCATGATCGTCTATTTCCTGACCATGCATTCGCACATGGCCATCCTGTTCTACCCCTGGCAGAAGTTCACGGCCATCTGTCCCCCCTATTGGGAACAATTCGCCAACACGGTTTCCGGCAACTTCCACATCGCCTGGATCATGTGCGGCACCGTCGTTGTCTGGCTGTTCGAAGGGATCTGGGAACGCTATCCCTTCAACCTGATCAAGACCGACTGGCTGCGCAGGACGGTTTCCTTTTTCGGCATCCTGGGTATCGCCCTGTGTCTGTGCTTCTTTCTCTATTTCGCCCAGGAACTGGTGTGGGGCTCGGCCATCCGTGGAACCCGCCGCCTCATGGCCCCGGACTGGCGCTGGCTCCATGTGGGTGAAATGGCCATCTTCTGGCTGGTGCCCAGTCTGTATCTGACCTTTTATTGCGGCAACTGGCCGACCAGGTTCAGCCGGCCCGTCAACGTGGCCCTGCGTACCGGGATCACCATCCTCGGGGCCATTGCCCTGTATGTGGTCTACTACAAAACCTCCCACCTCTTCCTGGGGACCCAGAAGGGTTTTTCCCATCCCCAGCAGTTCCCCATGATTCCCATGATCTGGCTGATCAACATCTTTTTGATCAACGTATGGTTCATGGACGGGTGGCCGGGCTGGAAGGCGGTTCCCAAGACCGAAGAAGAGCTTGAAGAGGTCCAGGAAGAGACCGTGGCCCATGATGTGGAATGGACACCCCGATTCGCCAAGGGACTCGGCGTGGGCGTGATCGCCAGCGTGGCTCTGTATGCCATTGTCATCCATGTGCTTCCCTGGATTTCGGCCAACCTGACCATCATCAAGTAACACGGCTCACGTCAGAACAAGGAGAACCATCATGTCAAAAGAAAACAAGGAATTCAGCAGACGCAGTTTTGTCAAAGGCGCGGCCACGGGACTGTGTGTGGGAGCCTTTGCCTCCATGGGGGCCTTTTCCTACTCGCCCATGGCCACGGCCATGCTGGGCAAGACGGATCGAAAGATGAAGGATTTCGGGGCCTGCAAGTCTGTCAAGATAACCAACATCTCCGAAACGAGCTGGTTCAACAACGCCCATCTCATCGGAGACATCCACGAGGCCGGTGGGCTTCTGGTCAATCAGTACACCCTGAACTGGGCCCCGTTCGCCAACGGCAAGGGCTCGGCCAAGGGGTCCTATGAAGAGGGCATCGCCTCCATCAAGGACCTCATCCCCCACGACCTGGAAAAGGCCTGGGAGATCCAGAAGAAGCTTTCCCTGCATCCCGAGAATCCGGGCGGCTACTCCTGCCTCATCGAGGTGGAGGGGCTGGACGGGGTCGTGCACAAGTACCTCCTGGACACGGGCTGGTCCTACAGCTGGATGGACGCGGCCTTCAAGAGGGAGGGGATCGACAAGCTCTTGAAGGACAACGAGATCGAGGCCCTGTTCATTTCCCACGAACATTGGGACCACTACTGGGGTCTGCCCGTGACCACCAAGTACGATCCGGATATCCCCCTGTATCTGCACGACGGGTTCTATCCCGAGGGGCTGCAGTACGCCAAGGATTCCGGACACACCGGGGATCTGCATATCATCAAGGAACCGGTCACCGAGATCATTCCGGGTATGTGTGCCCTGAAATTCAATGTGCCGATTATCAACCGGGTTTTCGGGGAGACTTCTCTGGCCTTCAACATCCAGGGCAAGGGCCTCGCCCTGGTCTCGGGCTGCTGCCACCAGGGGATCCTCAAATTCGCGGATTTCGCCTATTCCAAACTCAAATACGACAATGACCGGTTCTACGGGATCTACGGCGGTCTGCATATCTCGCCCTTTGAAGACTGGGATCCCAAGTACGATGATCTGGTCATCTCCCTGGGCAAGTGGGGATTCGAGAAGATCGGCTGCAACCACTGCACCGGTCATCTTACGGCCAAGAAATTCATCGAGGCCGGATATCCGGTCGTCCGGGGCACGGCCCGTTTCCGGTCCGCGTCCAAGGACTATCTGGGCAACGGGGACATCATCCAGTTCGGGTGATGAGAGTCATTCCTGACGAGGGGGATCCTGATCATCAGGGTCTCCCCGTTTCTTTTTGCATCAACCTTCAATCCGGGATGGTCCTATGCACATGGACACGACCATGGTCCGTTCCCCCCTGAGTGGGGAAAATCTCGAGGAATGCCTATCCGGGATGGCCATGAATTTCATGGTCTATGCCTGTCAGGAGGTTCGTTTCAAGCGCCTTGCGGGCATTACCGGTCTTGGAACCTGTTCCCGGGGAGAGGCCTGGACCTGCCGGCTGGATAGTCGGTCCGGGGTTTACGGGATCATGCCCTGCGGCACGCTCGTTGAAGCGGACATGGTTCTGGCCCGGTTCTCCCTGTTCTATTTTCCCGATCCCGACGAGGAGATTCTGGAGCACTCTTTGCTCATGGCCGCCATGACCTGTCAGGCCACGGGGTATTGGGACAAGGTCCGGGATTTCACCGCCCACCCCGAGGAGATGTCCTGGTTTCCGGCCGGGGAGCTGGTTGTGGGGATGGATCGGGACGAGAAGGGACTCGTTCTTGGTCTGGAGGCCAGGGACGTTCGTCTGACCATCTCCAGGGACGGCGTGACCTATCCCGACGGTCAGGGGTATCTGGTCGATCCCGGCGATCCCGAGGAGCGGTTTCCCGAGAACGAGGTGGCTACTTTTCTGTTCGAGGCGCTGGCTGCGGCCGTTTCCTTCACGGTGAAACGTGCTCCGGAAGCGTCCCTGTCCGGGAGTCGGACGGTCAACGGCCGCATCCATGACCGGTCCGGCGGGATCACCGAGGCCGCCGACCATCCCGCGAACCTGATCCACCGCTCTGTGGTCTGGGGGGAGATGGACGGCCTGATGACCTTCTCCGGGTTGCAGGATCTTGCACCCGACCCAGAGATTCCTGGAAAGGAACTCTTCTGGCAGACCCACGATCTCCCCGCTCTGGAGCGGTCGGGAGAGCACGACAAGATTTTTGACATGCGCCCGCAGTTCATCATCCTGAGTGGTTTTCTGGGCTCGGGCAAGACCACATTCCTCAATCAGCTCATCGAGTACTACACAAGCCGCAACGAATCCGTGGCCGTGATCCAGAACGAGATCGGGGCCACGGGCCTGGACGGAAAGATCCTGGAACACGGGGTCGAGGCCGTGGAGATGGACGAGGGATGTGTCTGCTGCACCCTGTCCGGGAAGCTGGGTCGGGGTATCCAGGAGATCATCGCCACCTATCGGCCCATGACCATTGTGCTCGAATGCACCGGACTGGCCAATCCCATGAACGTGATCACCGAGCTGGACGGCCTGCGGGATCTGGTCCGTCTGGATTCGGTAACCACCCTGATCGACGGGATCCATGGCCTGGACATGTTCGACTCCCATGAAATCGCCAGGGAGCAGGCCAAGGCGGCCGATGTCATCGTGGTCAACAAATCCGATCTCATCGATGCACAGAAACGCACGCGGGTCATGGAGCGGGTTGCCGCGCTCAATCCTCGTGCCGCGGTCCTTCACGCCTCCTATGGACGGGTCGCTTTCGGCACCCTGTATAATGATTCCCCCCAGGTCTTCGAACCCGGACTGCTGCCAGGGGTACCCGCATCCCATCACGACCACAGGGACGAAGGCTTTTCCACCGTGAAGGTGGATCTGCCTGAAGCCGTCGAAGAGGATGCTCTGACCGCATGGCTGGACAGGTGTCCTGCGGAAATATTCCGGATCAAGGGACTGGTTCGGGTCAGGGGGAGGGAGGTTCCCATGGTCGTCCAGTATGTGGGTGGCCGCTGGGAGATGTCCCGGTTCGCCGGGGAGCTGCTCAGCGAACCGTTTCTTGTGGCCATCGGCCGTCATATGGACAGCGGAGATATTGGCGGGTATCTGGCCCCGTATCGGACATTATCGACTCAAGGAGATGTTGCCACATGATGCTTCTGGACAAGGGCGGGATCATGATCTGGCCCATTCTGGGCTTTTCCATTCTCATTCTGGCGGTCATCCTGGACCGGTTGCTGGCCATGACCGCCTTCAGGATGATTTCGCAATCCGTTTTAAACCGGGTCAAAAAACTCGTTGCCGAGGGACGGGACAGTGAGGCGAGAGGACTGCTCGAAAACGAGGGGCCGGGCTCTTCAGCGGTTTTTCTGGCCGTCCTTTCGGTTACCGGAAAGACCAAGCGGGAGCAGGCAGCATCCAGGGCCGGAGAGACCCTTCTCTTCAGGCTCGGGCGCAGGCTGCCCGTCCTGTCAGCTGGTGCGGCCGCCGCTCCTCTGATGGGACTGCTGGGCACGGTGCTCGGGATGATCGATGTGTTTTCCAGGGTTTCGACCGCTCCGGGAGGCGTGGATATCGCCCTTCTGGCCGATGGGATATGGCAGGCCCTCTTGACCACGGCGGCAGGGCTTGGCGTGGCCATCCCCGCCCTTCTGGCCTATCATTTTCTGACCCGTTTTCAGGACAGGATCGGGTTCCGCATGCAGCATGAAAGCCAGGATTTTGTGGATGATCTGGAGGAGATGGGAAGATGATCGCCTTTTCCCGTCACCGCACCGACCGGCGGGTCGAGGTGAACATGACCCCGCTGGTGGATATCATCTTCATCCTGCTCATCTTTTTCGTGCTTTCATCCATCTTCATCACCCGGGGCATGGACGTGAACCTGCCCGAGGCGACCACCGGGGATTCGGTTTCCGGCAACCCCCTGGAACTGGTGGTCAAGGCCGATGGAGCCATTTTTCTGGATGGAGAAAAAATATTTCCCGGCATGCTCATGGAAGTCCTGGGCCGGGAGTTCGTCAATCACGGCGGGGATCGCAAGGTTCTGCTCAAGGTGGAAGCCGATGTTACGGTGAAGCGGTTTATCCGGGTCATGGACACGGTGCGTGGGGCGGGCTTTTCCAATCTGGTCATCGGAACCAGATCTCCGGATTCAGAGGGACCGGTCTGAGCCATGGATGAACGTCATACCTGGATAGCCCTGCTGGTACTCTCTTTTGTCCTGCATGGGGCTCTGCTCCACATCAAGTTGCTGCATCCCCCTTCGGTGGAGGGGAATGTGCCGGTGATCCTGGAAACCATGGTCCCGGAACAGCGGACATCCGACGGGATTTCTTTTACGGCGGAAATGGCCCCTTTGGATGGCAACAACCAGGGCGAGGACGTGGCCGACAAGCGTCGCAGGGCCTTTGCCGAATATCTGAAACAGATCCGCCGGACCATCGAGACAAATAAATTTTATTCCGCCGGCAGGGATGCTTCCGATCTGATAGGCAGAGCACCCTGCAGATTGACCGTCACCGGCGATGGAGCTTTCACACATGTCCGCCTGCTCCGCTCCTCCGGCGACCCCAGGCTGGACCAGGCCGCCCTCTCGGCCATCCGCGTGTCCTCCGCCAAGGTCAAACGCCCACCCATCACCGGCGACACCCCTCTCTCCCTGCGGGTTACGGTCAAATACCAATACGGCCTGTAAAAGTTTTTGAAAAAAGTTCTTGCCAAGCAAGATGCAAACCTATAGTTACTCCTTTCTCTTGTTGCGGGGTGGAGCAGTATGGTAGCTCGTCGGGCTCATAACCCGAAGGTCA
>NZ_JBUDSQ010000048.1:0-21542 GCF_054921335.1 Desulfoplanes sp.
TTCATTTTGACTTCTATCTTGCTGCGATAAGAGGCGCCAAAGGCTAGCCAGTCAAGAGGCCTGTAATGAAATGCCAGATTGAAACCGTAGCCAGGGTCGCCGCCGGTGAGCTTCTGTTTGACGTCGTTATTATAGGTGTTGGTATTTGGTTTTTTGGGATTGGCCGCATCGATCATTGTCTGCAAATTTACTTCAATATAGGCCACCTCCACCCCAACGCCCATGGACAGGCTATCTGTCAGCTTTATGGCCATGTTCGGGGTCAGGGAGATCTGCTTGATCCCGGCGTACAAGGAGCTGTACCGTCCGAACCAGTCCTCGTCACTGCGGTATTCCGTGCCCAGGCCCGCGCGTGAGTAGAGTCCCACGCCGAACCAGTATCGTTCCCCAAGCTGGGTGGTGAAATAGGCATTGGGAATGAACCAGGTGTTGTCCACGCCCTCGCCGCCCGGAAGGGAACTGTCATCCGGGCTGACCGTCCCTGAAGGCCGAATGATGGTCGTACCCGCGCTGACGTGCGTGCCCGGTAGTTGGGTCATGCCGGCGGGATTGTAGACCACGGTCGAGGGGTCATCCCCCCGCGCAGTCATGGCGCCGCCGAGCCCCTGGCCCCGGGCGCCCCATTCGTAAATGCCGTATCCGGCGGCTCCGGCCAGGGCAGGTGCCGTGAGTATGAGAAGAACCACTGCCATCCATATTTTCCATGTACGGATCATTATCAACTCCTTGGTGGGATATGCGCGAAAAATAAAAGCACTCAGTATCATAAAAAAATTTAAATTCAATGAATTCTTTTGAATAAAATTTTCATTTTTAATGAATAAATGCTTGATCCTTTCACGGATGGTGAAATAAGGAGAAACTCGCGCAGTAGGAATATTCTCCATCACCCATCACCCAAAATCCCATGGATGCCTTTTCCTTTTACACCGAAGCCCTGGCCCGGAGCAGTGACTGCGGGCTCATTTTCGACCGGCAAGGAACACTCTTGTACATCAATCCCCCCCTGAGTTCCCTGTACGGGGTCGAACCCGGGCAGGGGGTCGGGAGGTCGATCTATGGATTCCTTGATCCCGGGGAAGTGGACCGGGCCAGGGAGATCGTGGCCCGGCTTTTTAACGGTACCCATTTGGGGGACTATCGGTTTAAATTCAAGGGGGCCGGGGAAAAACAGGGCGTGCCGACCTTTGTCCATTGGCGGGTTCAGGAGGTGTACACCCGGGACGGTCGGGAAAATTTTGTTCTGGCTCTGGGCAGGCCGGACCGGAATCTGGGGGAGAATCTCGAGTACAAGGAGGAAATGAACTATTTCATCGGCATGGATGGAGAGATCATCGATATACACCCGGGCATTTGCGCCATGTGCGGATACACGCGTCGCGAGGTCATGGCCATGAATACCTCGGATTTCTATTTCAATCCGGGGGATAAGCGGCGGATCATGCGTCGTCTCAAGGGCGATGGAGAAATCGTCAATGACCAGGTTACATTGCGCTGCAAGGATGGGACCCCAAGAACCTTCAAATTCAATTCCCATATTGTGAGCAGACAGGGAAGGCCTGTGGTAGCCGGGTATTTTGTCCAACGCGAAGTGACCTATACCCGCAAGCTTATCCATGATTTCAGCAAGATCATCGATGCCTTGCCGGACATCGCCTGGGTTGCCGGATACGACCATTCCATCGTCTGCGCCAACGATGCCTACTGCAGCTTTATCGGGGTCCGGTCCCAGGACCACCTCACCGGCAGGACGGTTTTCGATTTCATGCCCGAGTCCAAGGGACGGTCCGTCATCCAGACGGCGACAACGGTTTTCGAGCAGCGCAGGGAAATCATCATCCCCATGCTTTCCCATTTCCAGAATCCCGGGGTCTGGTACCGGGCTATCCATACGCCCATTTTTGACGACACCCACAGGGAGGTCATCGGGCTGCTCGGGATCTATCAGGATATTTCTCCACAGGTGGCAAAGGAAAACGATTATTTGGATGAAATAGGTTCGACCAATGGGGCCGTGTTCGTTCTCGATACCCAATGCCGGATCATCCGCAGGCGTGGACGGGTGCTCCGTCCGGGTGCCGCGCCTGTGGACAGCGATCGCTACCGTCATCTGGATCTGAAAATCGTTTTCGAGATTATCCACCCCCAGGATCTGGAACGTGCCCAGGGGTTCATCAAGCGGATTGTCCAAACCAAGACCCCGCATCAGGGTGAATTCCGTGTCAGGCGGACATCCAGGGAATATGCCCTGATGGAGGTTCGCGGGGTGTACAGTGACGCCTATTTTCCCGAGGGCAGGATCTACGTGGCCGTTCGGGACATCTCACACCTTGGGGATCTCAGAAGGCCGGGCCAGGTTCTTGAACGTCTCAAGCAGGCAACGGGGACGACCACGAACAAGGATCTTGCGGCATTTTTGGGTGTCAGCCCGACATCCATCTCCAACGCCATCAAAAATCAGAAGATCCCTGCGGACTGGATGATGGGGGTGGGTCTTGAAACCGGTTTTTCTGTGGATTGGTTGGTCACGGGGAAAGGGGGAAGGAGACGCGGAGATATCGATGGGGGCGACATAGTGTGTCCGGGGAGCAAATCTTGAACTCGGCTTCGAGCCTCTGCCCTTCCTTGGCGTACTCGCCCGGGGAAACCCGGTTTTGGGCGGCATCCAAGAAATAGGACCAAAATGAAAAAGGGAACAACCGGTTTGTGCAGCAAACCGGTTGTTCCCTCGCGATGTTTTTGTAGCGTTATGGCTACACGTCTATTCCTGTTAATCCCTTTGTTTCCACGTCGCGGATAACGAGATCGCAGCATATCAGCCGTTGCTCATCTCCCATGCGGACCAGCCGGACCCCTTGGGTGGCCCTCCCGACCAGGGAAATATCCTTGATACCGATGCGGATGATCTTGTTTGCCGAGGTCAGAAGGATGGCCTCGTCATTGTCGTCGACCATGAGGGCGCTGACTACTGGTCCGGTCTTGGGGGTGATGCGCATGTTGATGATCCCCTTCCCCCCACGTGACTGGATACGGAATTGGTCGGTATGGGTCCTTTTGCCGAATCCGTTTTCAGCGATGGTCAAGAGATTGTGTTTACCGCCTTGGGACAGGATGACCACGGCGACGACGCTGTCTCCTGATCTGAGTGTGATCCCCTTGACCCCCGCTGCGTTGCGGCCCACCGCCCTGATTTCCGAACAAGAAAAACGGATGGAGAAGCCGTTTTTGGTCACTAAAATGATCTCTTCCTCTGCGCAGATCTCCCTGACCGCGAGGAGCTCGTCACCCTCTTTGAGATTGACGGCTATGAGTCCCTGACTCCGGACATTTTTGTAGAGCTCCATGGCCGTGCGTTTGACGATTCCCTTCCTTGTGACAAAGAGGAAGAAGGTATCTTCGGGAAACTCCCGGTAGCTCATGGCCGTGGTCACATGTTCGTTCTCTCCAAGGGAGAGCAGATTGGCCATATGGATTCCTTTGGCCGTGCGTCCCCCCTCGGGGATCTCGTGTACCTTGAGTTGGAACATGCGTCCCTTGTTCGTGAAAAGATTCAGGAACTGGTGGTTGCTCGTGGTCAACAGCTGAGAGATGTAATCCTTGTCCGAGGAGAATGCCCCCGCAATGCCGACGCCCCCGCGTTTTTGCTGCTGGTAGTTGTGCAGTCCGGTCCGTTTGATATACCCGTTGACCGACAGCGTGATGACCACATCGTCGTCAGGAACGATATCCTCGATATCGATGCTGTCCGGATCATGGACCATGATCTCCGATCGCCGAGGTGTCCCAAAGGTTTCTTTCAGCGAGGTCAACTCTTCCCGAATGACTCCCTTGAGTACCTCTGGGTTTTCGATGACGCTCCGCAAATATTCGATACGTTTGAGAAGTTCGACGTGCTCGGCGATGAGTTTTTCTCGTTCCAGGTTGGTCAGCCTTTGTAACCGCATGTCCAGGATTGCCTGGCTCTGGATGTCTGAAAGCCGGAACCGTTCCGAAAGGCGCTGTTTGGCATCGGCTGGTGTTTTCGAGGACCGGATGATGGACACGACCTCATCGATATTGTCCAGGGCAATGCGTAATCCTTCAAGAATGTGGGCCCGGTGTTCGGCCTTGCTCAGGTCGAATTTGGACCGGCGGATGATCACCTCCCGGCGGAACTCGATAAAACTTTCAAGGATCTGCTTGAGATTCAGGAGCTGTGGGCGGTTGTTGACCACGGCGAGCATGTTGATCCCAAAACTGGTTTGCAGGGAGGTATATTTGTAGAGTTGGTTGATGATCACGTCCGGATAGACGTTTTTTTTCAGGTCGATGACGATGCGGATGCCTTTGAGATTGGATTCGTCCCGCAGGTCGCTGATCCCCTCGATCTTGTTGTCGTTGACCAGTATGGCGATTTTTTCCAGAAGTTTGGATTTGTTCAGGGCGTAGGGTATTTCTGTAACCACGATGGACTGGAGGTTTTTTGTCCTCTCTTCCACCTTGATCCGGGCCCGGATTTTCACGCTCCCCCGCCCGGTCTTGTATGCCTCGGAGATACCTGCGCGTCCGTAGATCAATCCCCCAGTGGGAAAATCAGGGGCCTTGACCAATCGGGTCAGGTCACTGATCCGGCTGTCCGGGGCGTCAAGGAGCAGGAGAACCCCGTCAACGATCTCTTGGAGGTTGTGGGGGGGGATGTTCGTGGCCATGCCGACCGCGATGCCCGAAGACCCATTGATCAACAGGTTGGGAACCTTGGTGGGCAGGACCTCGGGTTCATTGAGGCTGTTGTCGTAATTGGCCCGGAAGTCCACGGTGTTCTTTTCGATGTCCGAGAGGAACTCTCCGGCCAAACGGGACATCCGAGCCTCGGTGTAACGCATGGCCGCAGGGGAGTCGCCGTCAATGGACCCAAAGTTTCCCTGTCCGTCCACCAACGGATCACGCATGTTGAAATCCTGGGCCATGCGGACCAGAGCGTCGTACACAGCGGAGTCTCCGTGGGGATGGTACTTACCGATGACATCACCGACGACTCGGGCGGATTTCTTGTATGGTCGGTTATATGCGTTCCCCAGTTCGTGCATGGCATAGAGGATTCTGCGGTGCACAGGTTTGAGGCCATCGCGTATGTCGGGAATGGCCCGACCGACAATGACACTCAGGGAATATTCCAGGTAGGATTTTTTGATTTCTTGTTCTATACTGACATCGTTTAACACAATTTCCTCGCTTGCATAATGCGCTTGGTGTCTCCGGACCGGACAGGGGGGTATCAGATGTCGAGATCAGTCACGGACAGGGCATTCTTGACGATGAATTCGCGCCTGGGTTCGACCTTGTCTCCCATGAGCTTGACAAAGAGCTCGTCGGCCTCGGCAGTGTCCGCTATGGTCACTTTAAGGAGGCTCCGGGATTCCGGGTCCATTGTCGTTTCCCAAAGCTGCTCCGGATTCATTTCACCCAGCCCCTTGTATCTCTGGATGTGCAATCCCTTTTTGGCCTCTTCCATGATCATGCTCAGGAGCTCGAAGGGATTCTTGGCGGTGATCTTCTCTTCTTCGTTTTGTGCGGTGGCATGCAGGGTGAATGTCAACCCGGGGCTTATCTCTTGCAAAGACGAGAACAGGCTGTAGGTTTTTTTGTAGAGTTTGGAGTTGAAGAACTCCGCTCCGATACGGATGATATGCCCGTTGCTGTCGATAAAGTGGAGGAAGATACGCGGGTCTTCGTCGGTTTCATCGTCAAGGATTTCTTCGGATACCTCGAGAGTATAGTTCAGTCCGTCCATGTACTCGGTGAGCTGGGCGACCTCCCCATTGTGGAAGCTGTCCGGCGAGAGCTTGGATCCAAATCCGAAGAGGTGGCAGGAAAGATCCACATCGATCCCGATATTGGCAATATCCGTGATATTGTCTCTGATCTTGGTGATGGTGGTCAGCAGTTCCTTCAGGGATTCCCCCTGAAGGATCGATCCCTGTTCGGTGCCCACGGATTCGTGGGCACTGATCCGATCGATGAGGAACTGGTCCATTTCCTCTTCGTAGGTGATGTATTGTTCGAATTTGCCCTTGCTGACCCTGTATAGGGGGGGCTGGGCTATGTACACGTGGCCCTTTTCGATCAACTCATGGTATTGTCTGAAAAAGAAGGTCAGAAGGAGGGTCCTGATATGGGCCCCGTCCACGTCGGCATCGGTCATGATGATGATCTTGTGGTATCTGAGTTTGTCCAGGTTGATGATGTCTTCCCCGATACCCGCCCCCATGGCGGTGATCAACGCCTTGATTTCTTTGTTTTGGAGCATCTTGTCGAAACGGGTTTTTTCCACATTCAGGATCTTGCCCCGCAACGGGAGGATGGCCTGGAATTTGGAATTTCGACCCTGTTTGGCCGACCCTCCGGCCGAATCGCCCTCGACAATGAATACCTCGCTCTCTTCGGGCTTCTTGCTCTGACAGTCGGCCAGTTTGCCCGGAAGGGAATGGTCGCCAAGGGCCCCCTTGCGTCGGACCATTTCCCGCGCCCTGCGGGCGGCCTGCCGCGCCCGGGAGGCATCCACGACCTTTTCCAGTATGTTTTTGCTCTCCTTGGGATGTTCCGCAAGAAAGGTGGACAATTGTTCGTACACGATGCCGGCCACATAGCCGACCACCTCGCTGTTGCCCAGCTTGGTCTTTGTTTGGCCCTCGAACTGTGGCTCAGGGATGCGGACATTGATCACCGTGGTCAGCCCTTCGCGGACGTCGTCTCCGGAGAGTTTCTCCTTGAATTTTTTCGGCAGATCGGTGTTCTGGATATAGGTATTGATGGCCCTGGTCAGGGCGGAGCGGAACCCCTGTAAATGGGTTCCCCCTTCCCTGGTCCTGATATTATTGGCAAAGGTGAACATGTTCTCCTTGTACCCCGTGGAGTACTGCAGGGCGAATTCCACGAACACGTTTTCCACTTCACCCTTGCCATAGACGATTGGGTGGAATCCTCTGGTCTCGTTGGTTTCACGGACAAAGGAGATGATCCCCCCCTCATCGTGGAAGGTCTGTTTGGTCTGGGTCTTCTCGTCCGTGAACTCGATGGCAATGCCCTTGTTCAGGTAGGCCAATTCCTGGAATCGTTTGGCGAGAACATCGTAATAAAAGTTCAGATCCTCGAAGATTTCCTCGTCGGGTCTGAACCTGATGGTCGTTCCGGTTCTGTCTGTTTCCCCCACCGTTTTGACTTCGGAAACCGGTAAGCCCTGTTCGTATCGTTGCCTGTACTTCTGGCCGTTGCGGTGGATGGTCACTTCCAGTTCCTCGGAAAGGGCATTGACGACGGAGACCCCCACACCGTGTAATCCACCAGAAACCTTGTAGCTATCATTGTCGAATTTTCCGCCCGCATGCAGTACGGTCATGACAACCTGGACGGCCGGGATTTTCTCTTTGGGGTGGATGTCTACAGGAATACCCCGGCCATTGTCCGAGATGGTCACGCTGTTGTCCAGGTGGATCCGGACCTTGATACGGTCGCAAAACCCGGCCATGGCCTCGTCGATGGAGTTGTCGATGACCTCGTAGACCAGATGGTGCAGCCCATGGGTATCCGTGCTGCCGATATACATGGCTGGACGCTTGCGGACGGCCGACAGTCCTTCCAGGATGGTGATGCTTCCGGCGTTGTAATCCTTTGCGTTGTTTGGTGTGCTCATACTCTGTCGCTCGATGGGTTCGTGTGGTCCCTATGAAAGGTCTGTGTGAAAAAAATCATCATAGAGGGGAAGAGGGAACCTGTCTAGGCGCTCTCTTCTTCGGTATAATAGGTGTCCTCGGTGATCTCGACGGGCATGGTGATGACAAAGTACCCGGGATCGTCAGGTCCGGTAATCTTGCAGGGTTCCAGGGGACCGGCCAACCGGAGGGTTATCTTGTTCGATGTGAAGTGGGACATGATTTCGAGGAGGATCTTGGTCGGGATGGCTATCATCTCCAGGTCGCCCTGGAAGTTGGCCGCAATAACCTCTGACCCCTCACCGTACTCTTGGCCGTGACAGGTAAGGACCAATTCGGACGGGCCGAAATGGAAATATGTGGACCGGTTTGCGTCGGTATTGAACAACAGGATACGTTCCAAGGCGTCCGTGAATTCGTATTTGTCCACCTCCAGGCTACAGCGGTAGGTATCCTCGTAGCTGGAGATGAAGTTGTTGTAATTGGGGAATTCATAGGTCCGTCGGGGAACGCACATGGTTTCTTGCCCACGGGCCGAACGCAGGAACATCCGTTTATCCGTCAAGCTGACATGGACATCCTCGGGTTTGAGCCACTTGCCGATTTCGCTCAGATCACCCTTGGAGATCAGGATGCCGTTTTCACCCAGGGCGGCATGGATATCGGGCACCTTGAATGTCAGGAGGCCGAACTGGTGTCCATTCATTCCGCAGACTTCGATCGTATCGTTTTCCAGCGGAGTGAATTTGATACAGTTCATGGCCCCGGTATCTTCCTCGCTGTTGATGCAAAAGGAGATCCTGTCGATGACGTCTTGCAGGAGTTCTCCAGACCAGGTGGACATGTTTTCTTCGGGAAAGGGCTCGAATTCCTGGAACCATGAGGGATTGTTGATCGGAAGCTTGTACTTTTTCTTCCCATGATAGACCATGATATTGGCATCCCCGGTCTTTGCCTCAAAGGTCAGTTGTCCCGGAGGAAGTTTGCGGATCAGGTCGCTGAATTTTTTGCCGTGGATCCCGACACGCCCCGGCTCGTCGATATGGGCCGGGTAGGTCCCGGTAAATTCTATGTTCGAATCAGTGGACATGATCCTGATGGCGTTCTCTCGGGTTTCCAGCCAGATGGTCCGTAGAAAGGCGGTCCCGGTTTTGAGAGGAATGATGGATGCGGCCTGCTGAACGCCTTCGACGATATCTTCTTTGAGTGCCTGACATTTCATGACAAACTCCTTGTGTTCGTGGACATTGGCATCTTACAACTCACGCTGTGCATAGGTGACGGAACCGGGGGTGGTCCCCGTCCGGTTGTGTCGGACCGCGCCTGGCTGACTCAGTGGAATCCCTCGGTCTGTTGGGACTCGCGGCATTTTTTGGTCAGCACATGGAGCTGGCGTTTAATGTCGGTATTCTTGTTTTTGAGGGAAGAGATTTTCCGGCACGCATAGATGACCGTACTGTGATCCTTGCCCCCGAAAATGTTTCCGATCTGGGGATAGGAATATTGGAGGAGTTTTCGGCACAGGTACATGGCTGTTTGGCGTGCGAGAACGATATGTTGCTGTCGCCTGGTTGAGAGGATATCCGAGTGCTGGATACCCGTATGGTCTGCAACCGCTGCAAGAATCATTTCGTGGGTGAGCTCTGTGCTGGAATTGTTTTCCAGTCCCTGGACGATATTGATGAAATCCTCATGGGCCATGTTCGGGGAAATCAGATTCTGGAAGGCCATGATTTTGAGCAGACAGCCCTGGAGACTGCGGAAGTCTGAAAAGTGCTGGGCCAGCGTGAGTGTCTGTTCGGCGTTTAATTCTATGTTCCGCTGCCGGCATACCTTGTGGATGAATTGGAGGCGGACATCCAGGTCGGGCCGTTTGAGGGTGACTATCAATCCCCATTCAAGCCGGGATCTGAGCCCGGGGTCCAGGAAATCCATTCCCTGCACCCGCTGGTTTGTGGCCAGCACGATCTGTTTGCCGTCCTCGTGGAAGGTGTTGAAAAGAGAGAGGAAGCGGGCCTGACAATCGGGAAAGGACTCCATTTCCTGGAAGTCGTCGATGACAAGGGCGCTGATCTGGCTGAAGGATTGGCCTGCAGGGCTCGAAGGGGCCGGGGCGGCTTCCAATTTTTTATGTAGGTCGGAAAACGTTCCATAGAAAATATTTTGTTTCCCGTCGGCTTGTTCCAACCCATTGGCAATGGCCTTGCAAAGGTGGGTTTTCCCTGATCCGCTCTGACCGTAGAGGACAAAGGGGTTGTAGGCAATATCGTGCTGCTCGACGATTTCCCGTGCAGAAGCGAGGGGGAAGTAATTTTTATGATTGACCAGAAATGAATCAAAATCGATCCGTTGCGTGGGGGACTTCTTACTGCCGTGTGGGACTATATTGTTTGTAATCGTAACGTGCTGGTTGTTTTTTTTGTGTATGCCGTAATTGAGTTGCATTTCTTGATCAAAGCATTGTGAAACAGCCTCTTCAAGACATGATTTATACTCGGAAAGAAACATGTTCATGAAATAGACATGGGGAAAGATGATCTCCAACACAGAGTGGTCAAATGATATCTCCAGAGGATCGAACCATTGCCCAAGGTTTTCTTCGGAGAATTGTTGTTTGAGCACCTCACGGAGTTCCTGTCTTTTCACGAAACGATCACCACGACATACAAGAAATAGGGTTGAAAACAAAAATTTGCCCGTGCCGGCAGATTGCGCTAAGAGCACACCACCGTTGTCGATTACAAGGAGGAAGCATGGGAAAAGGGCACGAAGTTACCAGGACGATCGCGCAGATCAACGAAAAAATCAAAACCGGCAAAGCCGTTGTTTTGGACGCGCAAGAAATGACGAAACTAGTGCGGACCGAAGGCAAGGTCAAGGCCGCAAAAAAGGTTGATGTCGTTACCACCGGGACTTTCTCGCCCATGTGTTCGTCCGGCATGTTTTTCAATATCGGCCAACGTCCCCCGACCATCAAGACCTCCAAGGTCTGGCTCAACGGGGTCCCGTGTATGGCCGGTTTGGCGGCCGTGGATTCCTATCTCGGGGCTACGGAGGCCTGTGAAGATGATCCCCTGAACAAGGTCTATCCGGGAACCTTCAAGTATGGTGGGGCCCATGTCATCGAAGATCTGGTCAGGGGAAAGACCGTGCATCTCAAGGCCGAGGCCTACGGCACGGATTGTTATCCCCGTAACCGTTTGGAGCGGGACATAACCCTCAAAGATCTGCGCGACGCCATCATGCTCAATCCGCGTAACGGCTACCAGAACTACAATTGTGCGGTGAACAGCACGGACAGGATCAAATATACCTACATGGGTCCGCTCAAATCGCGATTCGGTAACGCCAATTTTGCCACCGCTGGGGGTTTGAGCCCTTTGTTCAACGATCCCTATTTCCGGACCATCGGCCTGGGGACCAAAATCTTTTTGGGGGGCGGCATCGGGTATGTTCTCGGTCCGGGCACCCAGCATGTTCCCGATCCCGCGCGGAACGAGCGGGGACTTCCGATGACCGGCTCGGGCACCCTCATGGTCAAAGGGGACCTCAAGCAGATGGAGCCGGGTTTTTTGCGCGGGGTGAGCATTGTCGGTTACGGCGTTTCCATGGCCGTGGCCCTGGGTATCCCCATCCCCATTTTGAACGAGGAGATGGCCTGGTTTACCGGGGTCGGTGACGAGGACATCCATATGCCGATCATGGATTATGGGTACGACTATCCCCGTGCCAATGGAAACATACTCAAACACGTGACTTTTGACGAGCTCAAGAGTGGTTCCATTGACCTGAACGGCAAGCAGGTCCCGACCATACCGGTGACCAGTTTCACCAAATCCATGGAGGTGGCCACCCGGCTCAAGGAATGGATAGAAAAAGGGCAATTCCTGCTCACCGAACCCCAGGAGCCCATACCGGCCTGGTAGACGGCAAGCGAGCGAAACCCGATGAAAAAGGCCCGGCAACCACATGGTTGCCGGGCCTTTTTGCTGAGTCCTGAAAAAAAGTTGTCACTTGTGGAATCGGATTTCTCTTTTTGCCGTCATCCCGGCGAAGGTTTGGGATCTTGAAGGCGGGAAGGTGAGCAGGCCGTAAAAAGAACAGCAAACAGATAACAGAACACAAACTGAAATATCCGCTCATTTTTCCAGCATATCCGCAGGGCCAGATCCCATATCTACCCATTTCCCAACATATCCGCCCGTTTTTGCAGCCCCCCCCCGGGAGGGGGTGTAAAAACATTTTTTGGCGTGTGGGTTGGTGTTATTCGTCTTCCTCGAAGATAGCCGCGATTTCGTCGTACACATAGCGCAGGTACATCATCTTGGGACTCCCCCCCATGGCCACTGCCAGCCAGGCCGCATCGATGATCTCGTCCTTGGTCGCCCCGCTGGTCGCTGCTCCCTGGACGTGGAGGGCAATGCACATGTCGCATTGGGAGATGATGGCATTGGAAAGCAGGATCAGGTGCTGGACCTTGTCGTCCAGGGATGAGCTCTTTTTGATCTGCTTGGAAAAATCCTGGTACTTCTTATAGATACCTCTTCGGGTCCGGTTGATGTCCCGGAAGGTCTGGGCGATATCCGCGGATCTGTCTTGAGCCATGGGGGGCCTCCTTGTGGTTTACCTGTTAGTGGGGGCTGCAAAAAGGGGCGATCCGTGCATCGCCCCTTGTACGGGTTTTATGTCGTGTTATTATGGGTAGTTATGCGCAGGTTGTTATTGTGATTGCAGTCCGAAATCGTCATAAATGCTGTTGACCGTTTCGAAAAGCTTGTCCAGGGGTTCACCCTGGGCCTGAACGATGGCTACGACCCTGGCCAATTCCTCGGGATGTTCCTGGGCCAGGGTCATGAAGGATGTCATGATGTCGGGGGTGATTTCCATTGTATCTCCTTGTAATTATTTTATTTAAAAGATTTAAGAAATTTGAGAAATTGGAGGGGCGGATGCTGTCTTCGGATAATCCCCAAAATTCTCCAATCCGTCCCTCCTGGTAATTTTCTCATTTTCTAAAATCCCTGAAATTATAACTCCCTAAACTTCCACAACGCTCTCAACTCACAAGATCTCTCAACTCTCAAAACCTCTCAAATTGCCTCGCTTTCCTAAATTTCTTAACTCTCTCAAATTTCTAAAATTTAGTACCTATTCAGCACGATAACTCGGTATGAGGCTGTGGCTTTTCCTGGGAAGGCCGCGCGTCTGCTCGGCCTTCCGGACAATGCCGAGGGGTATATCGTCATGGTTGAGTCCGATGGTACCATTCTCCCTGTTTCCTGCCGGTTCGTACACGCATTGCCGAGCGGACGCGCGGCGTTTCCGGAAGGGACAAAACAGGATCGGGCTATTGTGTCCGAATAGTTACAAAATTTTTTATTTTTTCTGCATCCCCTCGATAACCTTGAACAGCGCCTGGGTGCCCTTGCGTTCCAGCCCCTGGGCCGCCGCCTCCTCGTAGAACCCGTTCACGAGTGAGAGACCGGGGAGTTCGATCCCCATGGTCCGGCATTCGTCCAGGGCGATGCCCATGTCCTTGATGAAATGTCTGATGAAAAATCCGGGTTCGAAATCCTGCTTGGCAATCCTGCGGCCCAGGTTATTGATGGACCATGAGGATGCCGCGCCGCTGCCGATCACATCGATGACCGCGTCCATGTCCATGCCGGCCTTCTGGGCGTAGAACAGGGATTCCACCACGCCGATCATGGTTCCGGCGATGAGGATCTGGTTGGTCATCTTGGTGTGCTGGCCGCATCCGGGCCCGCCCATGAGGGCGATAGTTTTGCCCATGATGTGGAACAGGGGTTCGACGCGGTCGAAGACGGCCCGGTCACCGCCGACCATAATGGCCAGGGTTCCCTGGCGCGCACCCAGGTCGCCGCCGGAAACAGGGGCGTCCAGGGCGGCGATGTTCCGCTTGGCCGCTTCGGCATGGATGGTCGTGGCCAGGGAGGGCCTTGATGTGGTCATGTCCACGAGGATCCCACCTTCGGGGAGAGTCGACAGGGCACCGTTTCCACCCAGAATCACGCTTTCCACATCTTCGGGAAAGCCCACGATGGAGAAGACGATATCGCATTCCCGGGCCAGTTCTGCCGGGGAGTCGCACCAGGTCGCTCCCTGTTCGATGAGTGAAGCAGCCTTCTCCCGGGTCCGGTTGTACACCCGCATGGGGTAGCCGGCTTCCATGAGATGGGTGCACATGGATCCGCCCATGACGCCTGTTCCGATCCATCCGATTTTTTCCTTGCTCATATCTGTAGCCTCCTTGAATGAAAGACTATGTGCAATGATGCACTGTCGTCCGAAATGTTCCCGTAGGGGCGGATTCCATATCCGCCCTTTTATGCGCCCAGAACCCATTCCCGTCATTTACCAAAACCCAAAACCCAGAACCCCTCTCTGCCCTACCAGAACCCGTTTTTGTCCTGTTTTCGAATGTGGTATCCATGGCGGATATGGTATCCTGGGCTAAAAATTGAACCCTGGGGCGGATATGGAATCCATAAGGGCGGATATGGAATCCATAAGGGCGGATATGGAATCCGCCCCTACAATTTTAACCGCGAAGAACGCGAAGAAAAACGAATTTGGGAAAGATTGGGGTTTGGGGATTGTCGTTATAGATCGTTATGCGCAGACGCTTAAAACGTAAAACATAAAACCTAAAACCGCCTTTTTCCCTTAAATCTGTCCTCCCTCACCCCTCCTTCAGAATGCCCCGACTCACCGCCTTGTCGATCAGGCTTTCGGCAAACTCCCAGAGTTCGGGGGATGCTTCCTGTATCTTTGCCATCCGTTTTTGGACCTGGCTCTTGCGTGTTCCATGGGTTTTCCAGGTGGCCCCGTCTGAATAGTAATTGTGCAGCAGGGGCATGAGCCGGTCCATGGAGTGGGCGAATCTCGCCTCCGGGGTCCGGCCCTGCTCGAATTCATCCCAGGCCCCCCGGAGGGCCCCGCCCTGATCCTCGGGAAGCAGGCCGAAAATCCGAGCGGCCGCCTCCTGTTCCCGATCTTCCTTGTCCTCGTATCCCTCGTGGTCATAGGCATAGGTGTCCCCGGCGTCGATCTCGACGATATCGTGGAGTAGAAGCATGGTCACCACCCGGGAAAGATCCACGTCCTCCCCGTAATCCCGCCCCAGTACCAGGGCCATCATGGCGATATGCCAGCTGTGCTCGGCCGAATTCTCCCGCCGCAGACTGGGCATGATCCGCGATTGCCGCCTGATATCCTTGAGCTTGTCCAATTCCAGAAGAAAATCGATCTGATGTGTGAATCGTTCGTTGTTCATGGGCCGTCAAATAGCCCAAAGAGCGTCGTTTGCAAACCTTATCCATGGAGCGATTTTGGGATCCCGGAACGGCTTTGGACAGTATAGATATTTTGAATGCACTAAAAAAGGATATATAGAAGAGATGTATGTATCGTATTTCTGAATATTTTTCTTTTGATAGAGATAATAAAATCTATTTGACAATATTTCTGTTTGGGTCTCTATCTCGCAAGTAAAAAAAAGTAGTGCTCCATCTCGAGTGTTGGTGACATATTTTCTTTTTTTTATGCATCGAATATTTATTACGGGTGTTTGTTGTAAGATTCTGTTGCAAGGCGAAATCGCTCTGTATTTCCTTTCTTGCGGTTTGAACCACAGGGAAATCAAAGCGTAACGTATATGACCGTGCTGTGTCAGACAGCATGATGCAACTCTTTAGCACAAAGGAGGAATCAATGGCAAAAATCGGGGTGTATGTGTGTCATTGCGGCACGAACATCGCCGGGGTGGTGGATGTAGAGGCGGTTCGCGCCTTTGCCGAGACCCTTCCCGAGGTGGCCCTTGCCCGGCGCAGTCTGTTCATGTGTTCGGATACGGGTCAGGAAATGATTAAGCAGGATATCAGGGACGGTCTGGTGGACCGGGTGGTCGTGGCCGCATGCACGCCGCGTACCCACGAGCCCATTTTCAGGGCTGCCTGCGAAGCCGCCGGCATGAACAAGTATCTGTTCGAGATGGCCAATATCAGGGACCAGGATTCCTGGGTCCATGGCCAGGACCATGCCGGTGCCACGGAAAAGGCCAAGAAGATCGTGGCCAGTGCCGTGGCCAAGGCTACCCATCTCAATCCCCTTGAAGATAAATACATGGATGTGGAGCCCACGGCACTGGTCATCGGCGGCGGGGTGGGCGGTATATTCGCCGCTCTGGAACTGGGGGGTATGGGATACAAAACCTATCTCGTGGAAAAAGAGCCCTCCATCGGGGGCGTCATGGCCCAGCTGGACAAGACCTTTCCCACCAATGACTGCTCGGCATGTATCCTCACGCCGGTCATGGTGGATGCCGGCAACCATCCCAACATCGAACTGCTGACCTATTCCGAAGTGGAGTCGGTGGACGGGTATATCGGTAACTTCACGGTCAAGGTCCGCCGGAAGCAGAGCTACATCGACTGGAACAAGTGCACGGGGTGTGGTGCCTGCGCCGGGGCCTGCCCGGCCAAGGTTCCCGATGAGTTCAACTGCGGTCTCAACGATCGCGGTGCCGCCTATATCCATTTCCCCCAGGCCGTTCCCAAGAAAGCGGTCATCGACATGGAGCATTGCATCAACTGCGCGGGCCGCAAGCTCGGGACCGAGCCCAGGATCAGCAAAAAAACCGGTGAGCCCATGCTCGCTCCCTGCGAAAAGGCCTGTCCGGCCGACGCCATCAACCGTTCCCTCTCCCTGGATCCCGAGGGTGAACTTCTCGAGCTGAAGATCGGAACCATTGTGGTGGCCACGGGATACAAGGTCATGGAAAAGGAACATTTCAAGGAATACGCGCCCCAGTCCCCCAATGTGATCACCGCCCTGCAGCTGGAGCGGATCATTTCGGCCACCGGACCCACGGGCGGCAAGCTGCTGCGGCCTTCGGACCAGGTCAAGCCCAAGACCCTGACCTTTGTTTCCTGCGTGGGATCCCGGGATGAGCGCCATCACACCTACTGCTCCCGTGTCTGCTGCATGTACATGATCAAGCAGGCCAGACTCCTCAAGGAAAAGTATCCCGGTCTGGACATCAACATGCACTTCATCGACGTGCGCTGCGCGGGCAAGGATTATGACGAATACTATGTGGGCGCCCGCAAGATGGGGATCAACATCTTCAAGGGCAAGGTCGGCGGCGTGGAAATGCTGCCCGACGACAAGCTCAGGGTCCTGGCCTACGATATGGAAGGCGGTACTCCCCTGGAATACGAGTCCGACCTGGTCGTTCTGGCCACGGCCATCGAGAGTAATCCCGATGCCAGAAATGTGGCGCAGGTGACCGGTCTGCAGTTCTGCGGGGCCCACTTTTTCCGTGAGCTGCATCCCAAGCTCGGTCCGGTGGAGACCTCGGTGGAAGGGCTGTTTGTGGCCGGGTGCTGTCAGGGACCCAAGGATATCCCGGATACGGTTTCCCAGGCCAAGGGCGCGGCAGCCGCAGCAGCGGTGCCGCTTGCCCAGGGCAGGGTGAAGATCGAACCCATCATTTCCGAGGTCCATCCGGAAAAATGCAGCGGGTGCGGCATCTGTGTTCCCCTGTGTCCCTACGGTGCCATAACACTCAAGCCCTATGGCGACCGTCCCAGGGCCCAGATCGATATCACCCAGTGCCACGGGTGCGGCGTATGTACGGCGGCCTGTCCGTCAGACGCCATCGTCCTGCACGGCTATACCGAGGATCAGATATTCTCGCAGATCGCGGCACTCACCGCCTAGAGGAGATCATTCATGCCTGCCATCAAGATAGATCAAGACAAGATCAAGGAATCCGTCCAGACCATTGTGGATCTGGGTGGAGACGGGATCAGGAACTGCGTCCAGTGCGGGGCCTGCTCCGCAGTATGCCCCGGGGTCAAGGCCGGGTTTCCTGTTCTCTGCCGGCTGCTCATCCGCAAGATTTTGAACGGTCAGCTCGAAGAGACCGTCGAAGAGGTCTCCACCTGGGGCTGCCAGTCGTGCAACCGGTGCACCGAAGTCTGCCCCCAGGGAGTCCGCCCCCAGGAAGTGGTCTTTGCCTACCGCAGATACCAGGCCGGTGAGCTGGCCATTTCCGCCTCGGCCTTCGGCCCCCAGATGAGTCTGTTCGAGACCGGGCACGCCGTGACCACGGATGCCACGGCTGCCAACCGGGAAAAGGTGGGGCTCGATCCTGTGCCGCCCACTGCATTGAAAGACGAGGCTGCCCACAAGGAAATCCAGACCCTGCTGAACGAAAGCCCCATGGCCGATCTGGGCATCTTTTAAGAACAAGGAGCAATGGAACATGCAAAAATACGGACTTTATCTGGGATGCAACATTCCCTTCAAGGCCCCGGACATCGAGCAGTCCATGCGCAAGGTGCTGCCCGTTCTGGGTGTCGAGCCGGTCGACCTGCAGGGAGCCACCTGCTGTCCGGCCTGGGGCACGGCACCGTCCTTTGACCTGGACACCTGGCTGGCCATCTCTTCCAGGAACATCATCCTGGGTGAGGAAAAAGGCGTGGACGTGATGACCGGATGCAACAGCTGCTTTGGAGTGCTCAGCGAAGCCAAGCACATGATGGATCACAAGCCCGGCAAAAAGGACGTTGTGAACAAGAGGCTGGAATCCATCGGCAGGACCTATGCGGGAACCTCCAGGGTCTTTCATGTGGCCCATGTTCTCCATGACATGGTCGGAACCGAAGCCATCGCCTCCAAGCTGAAATATTCCCTGGAAGGACTCAGGATCGCCGTGCAGCCGGGCTGTCATGTCCTGTGGCCCACGGATGTGATGGAGGTCAAAGAGGAGAATCCCTTCTTTCCCACGCAGCTGGTGGATCTGTGCCAGGCGTTGGGTGCGGACGTGGTGGACTACAGCCGCCTTTCCGACTGCTGCGGCATGGGGGCCATGCGGAGCACGGATCAGGAGAAATCTTTCGATCTGCTCAAACGCAAGTTCGACTCCATCAAGGAAGAAGCCGATCCGGACATGATCGTGACCACCTGTTCCTCGTGCTATATGCAGATGGACGGCGCCCAGAAGATTTTCAGGGAACGGGGACTCATCGATTACGAGATTCCGGTTTTCTACTACACCCAGCTCCTGGCCCTGGTCATGGGCTTCGATCCCAAGGAAGTGGCGGTCATCAGCGAAACCCCGCGTGATGCCATCATCGCCGAGATTCTAAGCGACAACCGCAAGGTTCAAGAGGAGGTTCAGTAATGGAATTCAGTCCGAACATTGTCGGATTTGCCTGTCAGTGGTGCACCTATGCGGGCGCTGACCTGGCCGGGAACCTGCGCTGCAAGTATCCGCCCACGGTCAAGCTCATCAAGGTCCCCTGCTCGGGCCGCGTGGAACCTGAATATGTGCTGGATGCCCTGTCTCGAGGGGCAGACGGCGTGTTTATCGGCGGGTGTCATTTCGGCGACTGTCATTACAAGGAAGGCAACTACAAGACCGATCGGCGGATGAAACTCATCAGTAAGCTGATCCAGGAATTCGGGTTTGAAAAGGAACGGTTCCGCTGGGAATGGATTTCCGGTGCCGAAGGCAAGAAGTTTGCCGAGGTCATGACCGAGTATACGGAACAGCTCCAGAAGCTCGGGCCCAATCCGGTCAAGGGGGGGAAATAATATGGCGGACAAGATTAAATTCGGTTTTCTGCTCACTGGGGGATGTGCCGGGTGTGAGATGGCCCTGGTCGACCTTTCCGAAAAACTTCTCGACACCCTCGAGCACCTCGAGGTGGTTTTTTGGGCCCCCACTGTGGCCGACGTGAAGTATAAGGATCTCGAGGCCATGGAGGATAATTCCATCGACCTGGCCTTTGTGGACGGCATGGTCCGCTTGAGCGAACACGAGCATATGGTCAAGGTCCTGCGGGCCAAATCCAAGATCCTCGTGGCCTTTGGTGCCTGCGCGGCTCTGGGCGGCATTCCCGGCATGGCCAATGTCCATCCCACAGGGGAGCTGTTCCAGCAGGCCTACAAGGATACCTTCAGCACGGAAAACCCCGAGGATGTCTACCCTCAGCCCGAATATCTCCTGGACGGGAAGTACAACCTGACCCTTCCCGCCTTCCAGGACAAGGTCAGAACCATCCAGGATCTGGTGGATGTGGATTATTTTGTGGGCGGCTGCCCCCCGCATCATGACTTCGTGGCCAAGGCCGTGGAGATGATCGTTTCCGGCAATCTGCCTCCCAAGGGCTCCTGGCTCACCAGCGGCAAGGCGGTCTGCGACGTGTGCGAGCGCAACCCTGCCAACGAGAATATGGAACGCGTTCCCGTGGAGCACGTCAAACGCACCGTGGACGGCAAACCCGAGGAAAAGGGGTGTCTGCTCCAGCACGGCTATCTCTGCCTGGGACCCATCACCCAGGGAGACTGCGGGGCATCCTGCCTGAACGTGAACATGCCCTGCCGCGGCTGCGGCGGACCCATTCCCGGGATCACTGATTACGGGGCCAAGGCCGTCAGTGCCATCGGGTCCATTCTGGGCAGCGAAGAGGCCGTGGACGGGTTGATGGAAAAATTCCCCACCCTTTCCAAGCTCGTGTACAGATATTCGCTCCCGGCCAGCCGGCTCAAGAGCAAGGTGTAAAGAAATTTGAGAGATTTAAGAAATTTGAGAGATTTAAGAAATTTAAGAGATTTTAGAAATTTGAGAGATTACCGTTGGGTCTCTTTTTTCTGAAATTTTTGAGATCTTTCCATTTCATAATGTAATGCACTCAGTGAATCGCTGAGGAGGATTTGCGTGAAAAAAATAGAGATAAATCCCATCACCCGATTGGAAGGACATGGCAAGATCGCCATATTCCTTGACGATGCGGGCAACGTGGACGACGCCTTCTTTCAGGTGGTCGAGTTCCGCGGCTATGAGAAATTCCTGCAGGGTATGCCTCTCGAAGAGGTCCCCCGTACGGTTTCCACCATCTGCGGGGTGTGCCGTGGGGTGCATTTCACCGCGTCCATGAAGGCTTCGGACCAGGTTTTCGGGGTCGAGCCCACCCCCACGGGCCGCAAGCTGCGTGAGATGTTTTTCAACGCCCATTATATCGAGGACCATGCGGTCATTCTTTATGCCCTGGGCTTCCCCGATTTCGTGGTGGGACCCGAGGCATCACCGGCCGAGCGGAACATTATCGGACTCATCGGCAAGGTGGGGGCCGAGATCGGCCGTGACGTGCTCAAGAAACGTGGCCTGGCCGTGAAGATCTTCGAAATGCTGGGCGGCAAGCCCAACCATCCTGTTGCAGCGCTGCCCGGCGGCTGGTCCAAACGGCTCACCGAGGAAGAACGCAAACAGATCGATACCTGGGCCGACGAACTCATCGATTTCGGTCAGCTGACCCTGAAGATCTTCGACGATGTGGTCCTCAAGAACGGAAAGTACATGGATCTGGTCACCGGGGACATGTACAAGATTCCCGTGAATTACATGGGCAGCGTGGACGACCGGGACAGGATCACCTATTATGACGGGACCCAGAAGGTCGTCGGGGTGAATGGGGAAGAGATCGGGAGGTTCCAGGGTAAGGAATACCTCGATTTTATCTCGGAGCGGGTCCAGCCGTGGTCCTACCTCAAATTCCCCTACCAGAAGAAACTCGGCGGGTGGAAGGGCATTGTGGAAGGTGAAGGCACCAACATGTATTGTGTCGGTCCCCTGGCCCGCTTCAATGTCGCCAGCGGTATGGACACGCCTCTGGCCCATGAGGCCTTTGAAAAGTTCCACGCCACCTTCGGGGCCAGGCCTGTGCATTATATTCAGGCCTACCACTGGGCCCGGGCCATCGAACTGCTCAACGCGGCCGAACACATAAAAGCGTTGGCCAATGATCCGGCCATCACCGATCC
>NZ_JBUDSQ010000049.1:0-20983 GCF_054921335.1 Desulfoplanes sp.
AGATAAGGGCCATGTCCCAATTGTCGATTCCCCAGTAGAGGTTGAGGTGCATGCCGATGGATTTTGCTACCGATGGTATGCCGTGGGGAATGTTGCGGATATCAATACTGAGGAAGAACAGGTGCTGCATGGTTTTGATGGAGTGGTCGAAAAAACGTTCCCAAATCTTGACCTGGGGGATCTCCAGAATATCGCACATGGAGCGGAAGGTCTCGGTGACCTGTGTCCGGAGGATTTCAAAGCCGTCCTCATCGATGCCCAGGATTTTCTGGGCCAGTAGGGTGAACTGCAGGGCCGGCCTTGGATCCCCCTTGTGCTGGAATTCGACCTCTGCCCACCTCGTGGCCAGAATGACCGCCTGGACCAATGGGGGATGTTGGTCGAGATGATCCACGTCGTGATGGGCGAGGATCCCTTCGGTGCATATGTCGGGCAGTGACCACTGGTCCAGGAGTTCTTTGGTCAGATGTGCGTGGGTGGTCCCCCACATCCGTTTTTCGACGGCTGCCTGTTGGGGAGAGAACGTGGCCAATTCCTTGAGGGTGAACGGGAGACTATCCGTCGTTGCCAGGAGGATTCTGGAAAGGTCCTTGAGCAGGGTGCACAGGTAGGCCTGGGACGTGTGGGCCGGGTCAAGATGACGAGCCAGTTGTTCCGCGGCGGTCGCTGCCCAGACCGTGGCGTTCCATGAACTGATGAGCCCACTTTCACGCGATGTGGAGAATGATTTGAGTCGGTTTTGGAAAGAGACAAAAAGGACGATTTTCAGCAGTTCCTTGTTGCCGAGAACCACGGCCGCCCGCTGGATACCCGATACAGGCGAGGACAGCTTGTAGTAGGGAGAGTTTGCCAGCGCGAGAACCATGGCCGTCAGCGGTGGGTCAAGGCGGATGATATCGGCGATTTTTTGTAGGTCCGGATCGGGCTGCATGGCCTCATGGAGGAGTTTTCCCATGACCGGCGGAAAGATCGTCTGCTGGCACAGCCGGAGGGATTTGGAAATTTTTTTTGTGAGGGCCTGTGGATCATCCATCCTATCTGTCCCTATTGAGTACAAAGCCTATGAACGAGGAAAGCACATGTTTTTCCTTGCATTCAGGAAGCCGCTGCAGGGCCGTTCCGGCCTGTTCGAGGTAGCGAGCCGCTTCCTGGCGGGTTGTTTTGTCCAACCCCTTGGCCTGTATGTCGTGGACCACGGAGGAGATGTCGTCGTCCGCGAGCCCCTTATGCCGCAGCTTGGCCATGAGGCGTTCCTTTGTTCCGGGATCGAGTTCCTGAAGGTACAGGACCAGTGGAAGGGTGAATTTTCCTTCCCTGAGGTCGCCACCAAGGGGTTTGCCGGAGATCTGTGCGGTGGATGCGTAGTCCAGAGCGTCGTCCACGATCTGGAAGGCTATACCAAGATTGAGTCCATAGGTCGAGGCGTCAGCCAGCATCTTTTCGTCCGCCCGGGCCATGATCGCCCCGCATTGGCAAGCGACCTGGAGAAGATAGGCGGTCTTCCCGGTGATGATGTCGATGTACTGTGCCCGGGTTATCGCGGGATTCCTGAGCAGGGAGATCTCCTTAATCTCGCCCGTTGCTGTGTGCATGATGGCCTGGGCCAAGCAATGGGTCAGGGCGGGGATATCGTAACCGGCCGCGATTTTGTTCGCCAATGCGAAAAGGATGTCCCCGCCGAGGATGGCGTGGTTCGTTCCGTAGACCAGGTGGGCGGCCCTTTCCCCGCGACGGAGGTTGGCGTTGTCCAAAACGTCGTCGTGCAGCAGGGAGGCCGAATGCAGAAGCTCCACCGCCACCGCCATGGGGTAGATGTCATCCTTTGTATAGCCAAGGGCCCGGGCTACGAGGATGGTCAAAATGGGGCGGACTCTTTTCCCGCCGGCCTCGAGGACGTGTTCCACGAGGGGAAGGACCTCGGGTTCCAGCCCCCTGGTCAGACTGAACAATGTCTCTTCAATACGGGGGAGTTCGTGGGCCATATATGCTTTTAGATCATTCATGGGCAGGTCGGTGTGGACGGCTCTCTCAAAGCGGTAAAGGTGGTGGGCAACAAAAAAGAATCAAGCGGGAAGCAGGCTCCGGAGGTGGTCCAGCCCGGCTTGGCCCGCAGTGGAAATGTCCATTGAATACGTATTGACATAGGCCTGGATATGGACCTCCAGAGTGGCCGGATCCATCTCCTGGGCAAAACCGCGCATAACGGGAACGAGAGAACGGGGATCCTTGAGGGCGGACTGCAGACTCCGGCGGATCTGCTCTTCAATGGTGTCCTTGAATTGGTTGGCGATATCCCTGCGCAGGATGATCGTTCCGAGGGGCAGGGGAAGGCCCTGTGTAATCCCGTTCCACCATTTGCCGAGATCAAGGAGGAGGTCAAGTCCGTGGGCTTGGTACACGAGGGCGGTTTCATGGATGAGCAGGGCCGCATCGACGTGTTGTTGCTTCAGGCTTTCGATCTGTCGGTCAAAGGGCATGGGGACCGGTTCGAAGTCTGTGCCGTAGGCGGCGCGCAGGAGGGTCGTTGCGGTGGTGAGCATTCCCGGTACGGCGATCCTCCGTGGACGCTCGGTCCCCGGTAGAGTCACCAGCTTGGGACCCTGTTCCGTTCCAAAAGCCCCCCCGCACCGGAGCATTGTATAGGTCGGTTCGAGCCGGAGGGCCTGGACCGCGGAAACCTTGACGACGTCAAAGCATCCCTTGCCGGCGTCCTCGTTTAGCCGTTGGACATCTTTCCAGAAAAAGCGCGAACCCTGGACCATCATATCCGGGACACGGCCGAGGACCCAGGCTCCAAAAATGAAGGTGTCGTTGGGGCAGGGGGAAAGAGCGATAGTCAGGGAACGTTTGTTCATGGTCGTATGGCCGTCATGCGGCCGAAAAAAGAGCGGGCAGGACATCCCCCAACCGCTTGAATGCCTTGTCGATCCGCCATGTGTCATCTGTTTTGGGCCCAACAATGTTCGAGATGGTCCTGATTTCCGCGAAGGGAATGCCGTGGGTCATGCAGCCCAGGGCCAGGGGGAATCCCTCCATGTTTTCCACGCCGCCCCTGTAGATGGTCTGGAGGAAGAGGGCCCGTTCCTGGGTGGAGGTCACGCCGGCCACGGTGATAAATGGGGCCTGGTGCATGGATCGGGGCAGGGCCAGCCCCATGGTCTGGATATTGTGCTGTGGATCGATGGACACGCGGTCCCAAACGACTTCGTTGTCCGCATGGGCTATGGGAAAACCCAGGGCCTGGGCATGGACACATCCCTTGTTTTTGACGCCTATCTCCGGCCAGATTTCTTGATTGGCCGTTGCCCAGCCCCCAAGGGGAAGGTCATGGGGATCGAAGCTGCCGCCGATTCCCAGATTGAGAACGCCTTCGAGCCGGGGATAGGAGGCAAGGAGTTTCCCCAGGACCAGGGCCGCGTTGACCAAGCCGATCCCCGTGAGGACCTGGAGGCAGGTCCGGCCCCGGAGGGTGACTTCGGCCCATGTACCCTCTTTGATCCCTACATGGGAAGGGCCGAGCGTGGCCCTGGATTCTCGGGCCGTTGCAAAGACAAGTGCGAGCATGGAACAAAACCTCCGCTGCGTAGGGGGGGGGTCGTGGAGGTGCGTAGGAACCTGCAGACCCAAGAAGGGGAGAAATCAGGCCGTGGTGCTGGACAATGTCGTTGCCTGGTGGCAATGGACATGCATGCACATCGACTGGTCGTTACTTTTGAGCGCATTGGGGCTGGCCTTCATCATCGAGGGAACCCCGTATTTTCTTTGGGCGGAAAAAATGCCCAAGATTCTTTCTCTCCTCGCCCAAAGCCCAGTCTCCGGTCTGCGCAGACTGGGCGTCACCGCTATCCTGGCAGGACTTCTGTTGATCTATATTGCGCAGAGTTGACCCCTGCTCGGCCCCGTATCTCTCTCACCCCTTTTTTTCCGCAGTATGCAGATAGACAATCCCTGAACTCAGGGGTTGGTACATTATTCTTCCAAAACCGGCCTTTTTCAGTTCCTGGACGAGCTCCCCGGCGGCGGGAAATCCCCTGATCGTATCGGCCAGATAGCGATAGGCCCCGGGGTCTCTGGAAACGAGCCTGCCCACGAGGGGAAGGATTCGGTCCAGATAAAAATTGTACATGCCTCCCCAGATCATCTCCCTGCCCGTCCCGAATTCGAGAATGCTCACGACACCCCCGGGCCGAAGGATGCGTAGGATCTCTGCGTAGGCCTCCGTTCGGGGTCTGATATTTCTGATGCCGAAGGATATGGTCACGCGGTCCACACTGTTGGGCGGCAACGGAATCCTGCGTCCGTCGCCCAGGACCGTTGTCACGTCTGCACACCGTACTCGGGGGATTTTTTTGGCCCCCTGCTTGAGCATGGACGGGGAGACATCCATGGCAACGACCGTAACCCCCGGGTAGATACGCAGGATCTCACGGGTGACGTCCAGGGTCCCTGCGGCCAGGTCGAGAACTCTCCCTCCTTGGGGAACCCGCAACCCCCTGACCTGGCGTCTGCGCCAATAGATATCCTGGCCCATGCTCAGAAAATGGTTCAGAAAGTCGTACCAGCGGGCAATGCCGTTGAATAGATGGGCGACCGGGGTGCGTTGTGACGGTGGTCTATCCACTAGGTTGCCTCGCTGGTCCCGTGATCTCTTGGGGATGCATCCGGACCGCTTTCTGCAACCGTGTGTAAAATTTCGTTGTAGATGGTCGCGAAATGGTCGGAAAAATTGTTCGGGGAAATCCTGCCGACCTCGATAAATTTGACGAGGATTTCCTTGGTTACCTGCAATGCCTGCTGTTCGGTCTTGTCCATGCTGCGCTCCGCTCATCTCATCAAAAAAAACCGCCCGGTCGGGAAATGGGTTTGACCAACACGGAACAAACGAACACCGGGCGGTCCAAGAGAAATAACCGTGGAGCCATCTCCCTCGCAAGAGCGGCTTTTAGCATGGACTTTGCCCCACGTCGAGATCTCCCATAGGTGTTATCCCGGAAGGCCACGGGGGGCTTGCAAAATGGAGGCAGACGCATGGGGAACCATGCGTCTGCCTCGGAATTCTGGACCGGTTGTGGCAACCGTGGTCCTATGGACACGTGACGATATGTCTGGTGTTTTTCTACGGGCACCAATGGGGGCGCGGCCGTTCCAGCGCAGGACAATGTTTGTGGAAGCGTTGGCCGTGTCCCGGAAGGTCCGATGGTACCCCGGGCACCGTTGTCCCGGCAGACCAGACAGCGTTTTTGCTGTGTTCAACCGTTTTGTTGCCGTGTGTGGCCCGGGATACTATCCCTTCACCAGGGCGGCTATTTCCTCTCGAATGATCCGTGCGGCCGCGGCTGGAATATCGCGTTCCAGCCTGGCCTGGATGTCTGTGTCCAGAGCGGCCAGGTCTTCCTTGGTCACCATGGTCTCAGCGAGGCTTCCGAGGCGTTCCTCGGTTCTTTTCTCTTCCTGTGGGGTATCCGTCTGCAGGGCATCGATGGCCTGGCGCAGGGCGACGCGCTCTGCCTCCCACGCCTCCATACCGTCCTGGACCTTTTGCTGGACCTGGTCGCTGATCTTCTGGACGATGGCCCCGGAATCCGGGGGGGTGGGCATGTTCTCGGCCACGGATTCCTTGATCTCCTTTTGGACCATGGCCGTAATCTCCTCGGATGACGGGACATCCATGGTATCGAGCCTTTGTTCCACCAGCCCCTGAACGGTTTTTTGAACATCATTGGATACCTGGGAGGCGATTTCCTGGAGTATCTCCTTCCCTGAAGGATTCTCGCTGAAAAAGCTGGTCAGCATGGCATACAATGTTTCCTGGTCAGGACCGGCTGGGCGTGATTCCAGGGCCTCTATACGTTCTTGCAATGGCACAAGGTCGGACGTTCCGGCCTCCCCTGTATCCTGCATGCCGGCGGGCTCTTCTTCTGCCGTTCCGTCCAGAGACGGGGCCGGTTCCGTCTGGGCAAAGGATTCGGCGGTGGGGACCGGTTCCGGTTCTTGGTCGATTCCCGGTTCCTCAGCAGTGTCGGACGTCCCGGACATTCCGGTGCCGGCATTTGGCTCCTCCGTTGGCTCCTCCGGGGGTTCCGGTGCCGGCTGGTCATCAGGCTTTCCGCCTTCTTCCCCGGCAGGGAACATTTCCTCTTGGATATCTGCACCGGGGGATGCTGTGGCCGGTCCGCTCTCCCCGGATGTGGAAAAGAGATCCTCCAGGTCGGCAATCCCTTCGGCATCCTTGGATCCCGCGTTTGCAGCATCCTCGGGCCCTTTTTCATCATCAAATGCGGGGAATGCGTCCTCTTCCGAGGGATTGGTCTCCGGTTCCTGTTCCATTTCACTGAACAGGGATTCTATGTCCAGATCGTCTCCTGAATCCGATGGACCCTCCGCCTCTTGGGACCCTTGGAGCAATTGTTCAAATTCCGCTTCGAGGTCCTTGGGGTCGATGGCCTGCTCGTGGGGAAAATCGCCGTCCTTGCCCTGGGAGGATTGTGGGGATGATTCTTCCTCGACCACATCGGTCAGATCAATAATCTCTTCGTTGTCATGTGCACCCATGGGACACCTCTTGGTTGGTCGCTGACACAGCAGGGGGAGTACCGTACCCGTGAAAGTCTGCCATAAAAAACAAGAAAATTCTATAACCGATTGAAAACGTATAACGTAAAACCTAAAACTTAAAACAGCGGCTTGGCCGCATTAGAATGTTACCTTGTCGGCCGCCTCAAGGGTTCTGGTGAAGTCGTCCTCGCTATGGGCGAAGGAGGTGAACGAACACTCGAATCCCGAAGGTGCCAGATAGATCCCCTGTTTGCGCATTTGCTGGTAGTATTTGACAAAAAGACCTTGGTCGCTTTTCTGGGCCGAAGCGAAATCCGTGACCGGATCTTCGGCAAAGAACAGGGTGAAGATGGATGCGATGCGGTTTATTTGGACCGGGATCTGTTTGGCCCTGAGTATGGAGACGAGTTCCTGGCAGAACCCGCGGGTTCTGTCGGCAAGCTGTCCATAGTCCTGCTTGGCCAGGGTGTTGAGGGTGGTCAGTCCGGCGGCCATGGCCAGGGGATTTCCCGCCAGGGTCCCTGCCTGGTAGACGTCCCCGCATGGGGCGATACGGTCCATGATCTCCCGTTTGCCCCCATAGGCACCCACGGGGAGACCGCCTCCGATGATTTTGCCCAGACAGGTCAGGTCCGGTGTGATCCCGAAGTGTCCCTGTGCCCCACCAAAGGAGACCCGGAATCCCGTGATGACCTCGTCAAAGACCAGCACTGCGCCATAGGCAGTGGTCAGGTCACGCAGTCCCTGGAGAAATTCCTTGTTCGGGGGGACCAATCCCATATTTCCGGCCACCGGCTCCACAAAAACCGCAGCGATGTCATGGCCGTACTTGTCGAAGAGTTCCTTGACCGCATCCAGGTCGTTGTAGTGGGCGAGCAGGGTGTGTTTGACCACCTCTTCAGGCACGCCCGGGGTCCCCGGGATGCTCTGGGTGGCCACGCCCGATCCGGCACTGGCCAGAAAGGCGTCCGCATGTCCGTGGTATCCCCCATGGAATTTCACAACCTTGTTCCTGCCCGTGTAGCCCCGGGCCAATCGCAGGGCGCTCATGGTCGCCTCGGTTCCGGAATTGACCATGCGGACCATTTCTACCCCCGGGACCGCGTCGACCACGGCCCCGGCCAGGTTGATTTCGTCCACGCATGGGGCCCCGTAACTGGTCCCCCTGTCCACTGCCGTATGGATGGCCTGGTTGACTGCGGGATGGTTGTGCCCGAGGAGGAGCGGTCCCCAGGACATGACGTAATCAATGAATTCCTGGCCGTCTTCGACCCAGAGATGGGAGCCCTGGCCCCTGGTGACGAAGAGGGGGTCGGTCTGGACGCTCTTGCAGGCCCTGACAGGGCTGTTGACCCCACCGGGGATGATTTCTTGTGCGGATTGGAAAAGTGTTTTGGAATCGGTCATGAAAGGTCCTTGTTTTTTTTCTTCTGCGCAATGTCCGTATATATGGCAGGGGATTGTTTGGCCCGTGGGGATGGCCGGGTTGTCCAGGGCACGGTCAGAAGTAGCGCATGGAGGTCTTCTTGAGTTCTTTCGTGCTGAACAAAAGATCGTATTGGGTCACCCCGGTCTGTTCCACGAGTTCCTTGACCACACCCAGACAATCGTCCTTGGTCCGGCCGTGGATCATCGTGTAAATATTGTACGGCCAGTCCATGCAGTTCTTTCGCTGGTAGCAGTGGGAGATTTCGGGCCGCTTGGCCATGGCCGAGCCGATGGCTCGGATATCCATGCCCTCTTCCACATACCAGGCGACCATGGCGTTGAAACCGTAGCCGGCTTTCTGGTGCCTGAGGGTGGCCCCGAACCGTCGTATGTACCCCTTGTCTTTCATTTTCCTGATGAGGGAGATGACAAAATCTTCGTCCACTCCGGCTTTGCGAGCGATATCGGCAAAAGGGGTGGAAGAAAGGGGGATGGTTCCCTGGAGTTGCTCGAGAACCCTGTGTTCGGCCTTGGTGAAGGACACCGGTGTCGTTTGTTCGTTCATTGTTTGGCTTGTCTGGTTGATGATAAAAAAAGTACGTTACCCTTTTCGTACACGGATCGCAACCATACGGCCGTATCTTGCCTTTGTTCGGGGCGGAATGTACCCGGTCCCGGCACGTTCCATTAAGCCCGTGAGGAGGAACCCATGGATATCGCAGTACTCGGAGGAGGAAGCTGGGGGACGACCCTGGCCGATCTGCTGGCCCGCAGGGGGAACACCGTCAGACAATGGGTCAGGGATGGCCTACAGGCCCGGATGATGGCGAGAGAACGGGTCAATGAACGGTATCTTCCCGGAGCCCGTCTGTGTCCCTCGCTTGGAGTGTCATCGGATATCGCAGAGGTCATGCAGGGGGCGGCGTGTGTTCTGGTGGCCGTGCCGTCGCAGTTTGTTCGGGACGTCCTTTCCCGCAACAAACACCTTTTTTCTGATCGGCCCATCGTTGTTTGCGCCAGCAAAGGGGTGGAAAACGGGACCCTCAAGCCCCTGTCCCGAGTGGTTGCCGAATCCCTTGAGGGCAAATCCCCCCGGTATGCGATCTTGTCCGGCCCTTCTTTTGCTAAGGAGGTCATCCGCCGGTTACCCACAGCGGTGTCCCTGGGATGTGAAGACCGGAAGCTGGCCCATTTGATCCGGGATGTTTTTTCCACCGACCAGTTCCGGGTCTACACGACCCCGGACTTCAAGGGGGTTGAAATCGGCGGTGCGGTGAAGAATATCATGGCCATCGGCGCGGGTCTCTCCGACGGCCTTGGATCCGGTCACGATGCCCGGGCGGCCCTGATCACCCGAGGATTGGCGGAGATGTCACGCTTGGGGGAGGCCATGGGTGCACAGGAGCGAACCTTCATGGGATTGTCCGGTATGGGGGATCTCGTCCTGACGTGTACCGGCGACCTGAGCCGCAACCGCCGGGTGGGGCTGGAGCTCGGGCAGGGCAAGAAATTGGGAGAGATCCTTGCAGGGATGCACATGGTCGCCGAGGGGGTCAGAACCACCCGCTCGGTGTATGGATTGGGGGTGGAATACGGGATCGAACTGCCCATCACCGAGCAGGTTTACAAGGTGCTCTACGCAGACAAGGATCCGCGAACAGCGGTCCAGGAACTCATGTCCAGGCAACTCAAGGATGAATAGCACACGTGCCTCCGGGCCTGGAAGATATGGGGGGAGGCCGGAGACGTGACAAGGACTCGACAAACCCAAATACGTCATCCCCGGACGTGATCCGGGACCTCCCTGCCTTTGACTCTTTGTGCGGCCTAACGCGTTGCCTGGACATCAAGATCGCGGCCTGCGCGGTGAATGACGGCCAAAAACAAAAAAGCCGGTCCGGAATGTGACAACGCTTTTCCGGCCCCGACGGCTTAAGAGTGACGGTTTTTCTCAGGGCACCGAATGAATGATCAGCGTCACCTCGGTTGTTTTTTGTGCTGGAACCGTGGGGGCTTGGGGTTGGGCAGGACGCAGAAATCCTCGGCCACCTGTTTGAGGAGTTCGAGGTCTTCGGGGTAGTTGATATTCAGGAACGGGCGAGAGCCGGACCTGGAATAGGGAATGTGGACGCAGAATTGGTCGGGGATGGCCCGGGCTACCTTGTAGTGTTCTTGGCTCAGGGCCCGATTGATAAAGGGGATACAACCAGGATCGTAGATGGCCACCAGGGCCTCTATGAAGCCGGTTGCCTGCTGGATGAAGTCCGTGCGCAGGGTACCGGGGGGGCGGTTTTTGTAGGCGTGTGTCAGCCGGGAGGCTGTCGGGACGTCCATGAGCGGGAGGTCGCAGGGCAGGAACATGCACGGGGCTTTTATGTGTTCCAGTGCCGTGACGATGCCCCTCAATGGTCCCTTGCCCGGGGCCTCATCCAGAAACCATGGGTTGGAAAGTCCGTGTCCACTCCCGTCTCTTCCGGATATCCAGACCTGGTCACACAGATTTTCCAGAACCTTGACCGCATGTTTGACCAGGTCCTGACCGTGGAAAACGACCCTGGCCTTGTCTTTGCCCATGCGCGTGGATTTTCCGCCGGCCAGGACCACGCCTTGGAGACCAAGGGATGGTGTCATTTCGCGAACAGTCCTAGATAGATATTCCAAATTTCTTGGCCCCAAAGGACATAGAGCAACGCGCCCATGCTCAAAAATGGCCCAAAGGGGATGGCGGTTTTCATCCCCTTGCCTTCTCCCTTATGCAGATAGGCCAGACTGACCACGAGGCCGGTTACTGCGGCGAACAAGACCATTATGGGCAGTCCCTGCCAGCCGGTCATGGCCCCGAGCATGAGCATGAGTTTGATATCCCCGGTGCCCAACCCTTCGGTGTTTTTGATCAGACGGTAGGTCTGCTGGATGAGCAGGAACAGTCCCGCCCCGGCCAGTCCGCCGATCAATCCGCTCAAAAAACCGTGGGGGAAGAAGAACGCCCCCGCCAGGGCGATGCCTGCTCCCGGCAGGGTGATCAGGTCGGGAAGAATGAAGATGTGCAGGTCGATGAAGCTGCCCACGAGAAGCATGCCCGTGAGGACGAGATAGAAGAGCCAGGTCAGGCCCAGGCCGAAACGCAGGGCCAGGAGCATGGACAGGATGCCGGAGAGCAGTTCTACAAGAGGGTATTGCAGGGAGATGGGGGTTTTGCAGGACCGGCATCGTCCCCTGAGCAAGATATAGCTGATGACCGGGATGTTCTCCCACCAGGCAAGGACGTGGCCGCAACCGGGGCAGTGGGAGCCGGGGCGGACGATCGAGGTGCCGGAGAGATACCGGAAGATGCAGACGTTATAGAAGCTTCCGAGAACCAGTCCGAGAACGAGAGCGATGACGGCTGTGGGGATGGGGGCGAGGGGCAGGATATACATGGTTTCCTTCTTGACAGGATGAGGGTGGCATCGCATAGTACGCCCATTATGCACGTACCTGAAACAACGATAACGTATTGGTGGTGGCGCGACCTTGTATAGGGAAGTTGTCCACTAAAATCCAGTCCATCATACACCGTGGAAAGCTTCCGGGCGGTCCACGGTGGTTTTTTGAAAAGACGAAAAAAGCCGCGGGCCAGAACCGCGGCTTTTTTTGTAAGGAGTCAGACATGGGATCGAACTATCGTTTTTTGCCCGATTACACGGAAGAGGGGTTGGCGGCAACACAGCTCCAGGGTTTCAAATGGACCGTGCGCCATGCCTATGAGGGGAGCGTGGCGTATCGGGAAAAACTCAAGGAGGCCGGGGTAGCTCCTGGAGACATCCGGTCGCTGGACGATCTGACCCGCCTCCCTTTTACCTCCGTCCAGGATCTGCGGGCCGGCTACCCCTTTCCCCTGGTCAGCGTGCCCATGGACCAGGTGGTCAGGGTGCATGCCTCGTCCGGAACCACGGGGAAGCGGAAGGTGCTAGCCTACAGCCGGAAGGATATCGAGGACTGGAAGGACATGATGGCCCGGTGTTTCGAGCTGGCCGGGCTGAGCCGGGAAGATCGTGTCCAGATTGCCGTTGGATACGGATTGTGGACAGCCGGAGCCGGGTTCCAGCTGGGGTGTGAACATTTTGGGGCCATGGCCCTCCCCCTTGGCCCGGGCAATCTGGATTTCCAGCTCCAGTTTCTGCAGGACATGCAGTCCACCTGCATGTGTTCCACGGCCTCCATGGCCCTGCTTCTGGCCGAACAGGTAGAAAAACACGGGGTCAGGGAAAAGATCGGCCTGAAAAAACTCATTTTCGGGTCCGAACCGCACACGGTCAAGATGCGCAAACGGGTGCTGGATCTTCTGGGTGCGGAAGACGCTTTCGACATCTCCGGACTGACCGAACTCTATGGCCCGGGAGCCGGTCTGGAATGTTCGGCCCATGAAGGGATCCACTACTGGGCGGATTACTACATTCTGGAGATCGTGGACCCGGTAACCCTGCACCCCGTACCCCCGGGCGAAATGGGCGAGATGGTCATCACCACCCTGTGCAAGGAGGCCGCTCCGCTCATCCGCTACCGGACCAGGGATCTGTGCCGGATCATCCCCGGAAAGTGTTCCTGCGGTCTGTCTCTGCCCATGCACGACAAGATCATGGGCCGTTCCGACGACATGATCATCTTCCGCGGGGTGAACATCTATCCCGGCCAGATCGCCGACGTTCTGGAGCACTTTCCCGAGGTCAGCTCGGAATACCAGATCCATCTGACCCGCAAAGGCGGCCTGGACCATATGCTGGTCAGCGTGGAACGCAAACCCGGCACCTCGGCCGATATGGACGCCAACCTGTCCGAGGCCGTTTCCGTGGAATTGCGCAAGAAACTTCTGGTGCGCGGGAACGTCCGCGTCGTCGATCCATTGGGGCTTCCCAGGACCTATGGCAAGAGCAAGCGGGTCGTGGACGAGCGTAACGGGGATTGATACGTGCGGAGGTATTTGGGCCGTTCGTGCTCCGGGGACATGATTGTGGACGGGCGGCACGATTGGATACAAAAACAGTATCGGGAGGGAGTGGATCGTGGAGGGTGTGCCAAGACGGATCGTCGATCTGATCGTTGTCGTTGCGGTGTTCGGATGGCTTGTCCCCGGATTACTCTGGGCAGAACAGCCCCGGACCTTTGAACAATGCGCCTGCATCAGGGACGATGAACGGCGGCTTGACTGTTACGACCGGTTGGCCGGAAGAACCGCAGAGGAGGCTGTGGCAGCAGCACCGGTGCCTCTTTCTGCAGAAAACGCGACCGCCGTCGTCAGGGAGCCCGCAGCGGCCAAGGACGATGGATTGTCTTATCTGACCAGACATTGGGAACTCGATGGATCCAAGCCCCGGGGGCGGTTCACCTTCATGCCCCATCGGGACAACTATATTATGCCCTTCACCTATAACGGATCTCCCAACCGAGAGCCCGATCACACCGGGGAAGTAGATACGGTCAAGGATGCCGAAGCCGCGTTCCAATTGAGCATGAAGGTCAAACTGTGGCAGGATGTTCTCGGACAGAACATGGATCTCTGGTTCGGGTACACCCAGAGATCCTTCTGGCAGGTATATAGTGTGGATGAATCCTCTCCGTTCAGGGAGACCAATTATGAACCCGAGGTGCTTTTGGATTACCGGACCGACTTGGACCTGCTCGGGGTCAAACTCCGTACGGTCACCTTTGGCCTCAATCACCAGTCCAACGGCCGGGCCGAACCGCTGTCCAGAAGCTGGAACCGGCTGGTGGGCAATCTGGGGCTGGAATACAAGGACTTCGTGTTTGAAATCAAGACCTGGTACCGTATTCCGGAATCAGAAGACGAGGACGACAATCCAAACATCGACGAGTACATGGGACCAGGGGAGCTGTGGGTCCATTATTATCTGGACGGTCACCGTTTTGGGGCCATGTGGCGGAACAACTGCCGGTTCGATGACAATCGGGGCGCCTTGCAACTGGATTGGGCCTTTCCCCTGGGCCGCAAGCTGAGTGGCTATGTGCAATATTTTACCGGATACGGAGAGAGTTTGCTTGACTATGACCATGCCGTGGACAGGATAGGCATCGGGTTTGTTCTGGATGACTGGAATTAGTCTGCGGCCGTGGAGATGGTTGTAAGTATAGACAACGGGAGAGGCCTGGTGCGGTGTGCACCAGGCCTCTCCCGTTTGGAGTGTGGCGGGTCAGCCCCCGGATTTTTTTCTGGTCCCGAAAAATCCGGCCAGGGCGATACCCAAAAGGGCCAATGGCCCCGGAATAGGGGTCTGGGCGGTTGGATATTCGTAGTACAGGTTGTCCAGGACGATAGCTCCTAGTGTGGGTAGGGTAAAAGAGATGGTGCCGACCAGTTCGTCCGTTGATGGAACAAAAGAGCCAAAACCAAACGGAAGCAGTTCGGAGGACCCGTCAATAAGACATTGGGCGTCCCCCAATGATAGATAGGTGAATCCGATCAGGTCCGCCGGGCCGTGGCTAAAGGTGATTGTCGGTTGAGTCATTCCCGCGCCGGCTGCGAATCCCAGTCCCATGATCCAACCATCGAAAAGGACCCCTCCGATATCAACGGTCTCTCCTTGTATCCCCGATCCTATGGGAACCGTGTCGAAGTCGATTGTTACGGGCGAGGCATGGGCTGTGCATACGATCAAGAAGAATATACCAAGAAACAAGATGATCTTTTTCATACGTCTCTCCTTTGCGTACCGATATTCCAATAGCCGGTGTGGATATTGGGAGTAGAGGCGGTCACATTCTTTTTCTCTTCAGCCAAGCCAGGCCTAAAAGCCCTGAACAGAGCAGGCCGCAAATGCCCGGTATCGGGGTATGTACGTATTCATAGCTCAGGTTGTCGATCTGGAGCATGCTGAACCCGGAGAAAAACGGTACCCCAAAACTGATCCCGTCGGTGGGTCCGGATGCGGCGGGAGCGAAACCCGTCCAGCCCATGGTCGGTTTGATCGTTTGGCTCTGGCCAGAGCTGTCCGTGTAGGTCATTCCGGTCGTGAACATATCGAACCCCAGCATGCTCACTGGTCCCTGGTCGAACGAGATGGAGGCCATGACCGTTCCTGGTCCGCCTGCCTCGGAATCCGTGAGGTAGCATGTCTGTCCATCGCTCCCCAGGGACCATCCCGAAAAGGTGACGCCTTGGAACGAGAACGTCTGGCCCGCGCCGTTGTAGGCGCTCCCGAGGTTGTCAAAGGTGATGGTTGCGGCCCCGCTGCAGGGGATCCGGCCCATGCAGGCGATTGCCAGTAGCGAAAACAGGATGAGCGTGGCTCGTTTCATCTCTTTACCTCCGTGGTATGGGGTTGGTGGGTGTGCTGTTCCGGGTTTGGAGATGGGTGAACATCTTCAAGAATAGCAATATGTGCGCCGCATTTTTTTATCAGCTATACTCATTGGTTGGGATATTGTCTGGGGGGCAGCTGCCCTGTATTCCGGTTTTACAGAACGATTTTTATCGTCCTTTCGGAATGGTATCCGGAAATGGCGAACACCGATCGGGAGAATCAAAACGGCCAAGCCCGGCTGTTGGATATGCGGGCTTGGCCGTATGTATGCTGTTGCGTTTGTTCGATTGGCGGATACGTCAAGACATGTACTTTTTTCTGAATCCGGTGATACCGAGCAGGGCCGAGGCGAGCAGGGCCAATCCTCCTGGAATGGGAACCGCTTCGTATTCGAGGTTGTCGAGGTTGAGGGACGCGGCCGTCGTGGCAGGGGTAGAAGGAAGCTGGAAGACGATCTCGTCTATCAAGGCTCCTCCCCCGACAAATGGGGTCCAAGCTGTCGAGGATGGTCCAAGAAAGGACATCCCACCTGAAATGGTCGTTCCCTGGTGGTTGAGCAGGCAGTTCAATCCGCTGGCGAAGTAGTCAAATCCTGTCAGATATACCGGTTCGGAGAAATTGATCGTGGACATATCTGACCCCGCCGCACCGTACGCGAAATCTGCCGCGAGGTAGTTTTCATCGACCTGGTCGTACCCCAGAAAGAAGTCATGGAACGTGGCCTCGTCGATAGTGAACGCTGCTCCAGGGGATGATTGGGTCGCTGTGTCAAAGGTGATGGTGTTGGCGAACACGGGTGGCGAAACCAGCGCGCAACAGACGAACAAAGAGATACACAGGATCAGACGCTTCATGATTCCCTCCTCATGGTGGATAGTGGTGAATGGTGTCCGGACCGAGGGCTCCTTCCAGGACCGTGGCAGATCTGTATCTTGGAAACAGCAAGATGTGAGCCGAAGCGTTTTGTCTTTTCTTTTCTGTGGGTTGTCGGGATAGGGCGGTGTGCAGAGAGTATCGTGTACGCTTTTTCAAGGCATGGTTATACACGATTTGGGGAATGGTGTCCGGAAAATCCGAACAAAGGGATGGAAAAGAAGGGCAGGGGTAAAAAAGGGGAACGGACACAAAAAAAGCAGGCAATGGATATCCATTGCCTGCTTGATCCCGCACGTAGCGGGAAAATAGTCTGGCTCCCCGGGTAAGACTTGAACTTACAACCTAGTGGTTAACAGCCACCCGCTCTGCCGATTGAGCCACCGGGGAATGTTGGCGTCCCCAAGGGGATTTGAACCCCTGTACCCAGAATGAAAATCTGGTGTCCTGGACCTAGCTAGACGATGGGGACGTCTGTGCATCGTGGTGGAGGGGGGAGGATTTGAACCTCCGAAGGCGTCCGCCGACAGATTTACAGTCTGTTCCCTTTGACCACTCGGGAACCCCTCCGGGATGCGGAAGCAGCTTGATAAAGAAACTTGTCATCCGGGTCAAGTCGAAAAACGCGATGGACGGAAAAATTCTCTATTCCGGGGGAAGTTGGGGGGCGTCACTCGGGGGGAGGGCATCGAGAAATTGCAGGGTCTCTATGGTCTCATCTGAACCAAAGGCGTCTTGTTTGATGGCCCTATACGCCTTTCCCGTGAATTCCTTGAGATCCTTGCTCCATTGCTTGCCCCGCTTTTCCCAAAAAAGACGGGCCGAGCGGGTGGCGAATACGCCGGAGCAGGCCATGATGGCCAGATTGGTGAGCATGGCTTTGGCAAAGGATTTTTGGAGTAATTCTTTGGATTCTCGCAGGGCGAGCCCTGTTTCCTCGACCTTTGCCGGAAGATTGTTCGTATGGGAAGAGACCGTGGTGTCTTGATCAGGCATGGTGTACATCCGTTGGGTTATGTCTTGCTCAAAGCGAGTAATGGCCGGGAGTGTAGGGGGCATCCCCAGTGGGATGGCGGGCCTTGGGTCGTGTGGAGCACGCTCTGGCAAGGGCGAAGAGTCAATGTTCAACGTTTCAAACATTACGGGTTCGATCGTGATTGTCAATGGCGAGTGGGACCAAAAAACAGGATCCAGGAGCAAAAAGAGCGTCCGCCCAGGGGCTGCTCCCGTGGACGGACGCTCTATAAGCGGTTTTCATAACGGGGGGGCCAAGCGTAAATGTGGCGACTTCCCCCTATTTCGGTTGCCGGATGGTTACTCGGTTGCTTTTCCCGTGGAAGGCGTTGCCCCTTTTTCTCCGATAGACAGGAGTTTGACGTCGAAGATCAGGGTGGAGTTGGGGCCGATTTTGGGACCGGCCTGGCGTTCGCCATACGCGAGATCCGCAGGAATATACAGCATCCAATGGCCGCCCTCTTTCATCTTTTTGAGCGCTTCGGTCCATCCCTTGATCACACCGTTGACCGGAAAGGTGGCCGGCTGGTTGCGTGAGTAGGACGAATCGAATTCGGTCCCATCAGTCAGGGTGCCCTTATAGTGTACGGTGACTATATCCTCCCCTGTAGGTGTTGTCCCATTCCCCTCTTTGACAATCCTGTACTGGAGTCCACTCTCAAGAGTGACCACGCCATCCTTCTTGGCATTCTCATCGAGAAAGGCTTTGCCTGCGGCCGCGTTTGCCTCGGCTTTTTTCTTGATCCCTTCGACGCGTTTTTGCATCATTTCCTGCTGCCATTTGACCAGGACCTCTTTGGCCTCCTCAGCAGAGAGCAGCATGGTCGCATTGGCAAAGGCGTGTTGCATGCCCAGGGCCACAAAAGAAGGATCGACATCCAAACCTTGTTCCTTGATGGTTTTACCGATGTCCATCCCAATACTGTAGCTGACTTTTTCCTGCTGAGAATTGAGTGCTTGGGGCTCCTTGGGGGTATCGTTGTTATCCTGGTTACAGGCTACGGTCATAAACAGGATACACATAAGCAAAGAGAGCATTTTTTTCATGAACAAGACTCCGTATCGTAAGGGGTGTTTTAAAACGGTTGAACGTATCACAACAACTGGGGACGAAGGAAAAAATCCGGCCCAAACCTGTTGGCCCGGCAGGTGTCTCCTTGGCCCGGGCCCAAGGCTTCTCACTATTTGACATGGTTTGCAACCATGAAAGGTTTAGATGGGCGGATTGCACAAGATTGTCAATCGGGCCAAGGCAAGCTATGCAACCGTCTTCCAATGAACGTAACCAAGGGAGCGAACGCATGATCCGTATCAACGAAAATTACAAGAAATTGCAGGCGTCCTACCTCTTTTCCGACATCGCCAAACGGGTCGCCGCGTTCCAGGACGCCCACCCGGACCGGGAGATCATCCGCCTCGGGATCGGGGACGTGACCATGCCCCTGCCCGAGGCCTGCATCCAGGCCATGCACAAGGCCGTGGACGAAATGGCTGATCCCGAGACCTTCCGCGGCTACGGCCCGGAGCAGGGGTATGACTTTCTGCGTGGGGCCATTGCCCGGGAGGATTTCAAGGCCCGGTCCGCGGACATCGACGCCGACGAGATCTTCATCAGCGACGGGGCCAAGTGCGATACCGGGAACATCCAGGAACTCTTTGCCCGGGATATCACCATTGCCATCCCCGATCCGGTCTATCCCGTGTATCTGGACACCAATGTCATGGCCGGCCGGACCGGAGCCTTCAATGACGGCCGGTACGAAGGGATCGTGTATATGGATTGCACCGCCGAGGACGGGTTCGTCCCCGCCCTGCCCGAAACACCCGTGGATCTGATCTATCTCTGTTTCCCCAACAACCCCACCGGCACGACCATCACCCGGGACGAGCTGCAGGCCTGGGTGGACTACGCCCGGGAGAACAAGGCCCTCATCCTGTACGACGCCGCCTATGTGGCCTTCATGCGCGACGATTCCCTGCCCCAGTCCATCTACGAGATCGAGGGGGCCAGGGACGTGGCCATCGAGTTCCGCAGCTTTTCCAAGACAGCCGGGTTCACCGGAACCCGGTGCGCGTATACGGTCGTGCCCAAGACCTGCAGGGCCTTTGACGAGAAGGGCGAGGAACTTGCGCTGCACGCACTCTGGAACCGCAGGCATTGCACCAAGTTCAACGGGGTGTCCTATCCCATCCAGCGGGCCGCCGAGGCCGTGTACAGCGAGGAAGGGAAAAAGCAGGTCCGTGAACTTTCCGACTATTATTTGAAGAACGCCGCGCTGGTCCGGGAAAAGATGGCCGCACTCGGGTTCGCCTGTGTGGGTGGTGAGAACTCCCCCTACATCTGGGTCAGCGGGAACAGGGGATCCTGGGAACTCTTCGATCTGCTGTTGAACGAGGCGGGCGTGGTCTGCACCCCGGGAGCGGGATTCGGCAAATGCGGGGAAGGGTATATCCGCATCAGTGCCTTCAACAGTTACGAGAACGTGGTCACGGCCATGGAGCGGATCCAAAAGGCCCTGGGCTGATCTCGTGATAGATCACCTATGTTTAAGGTTGCCTTAGGGCTTTTGCCTGACATAGGATACCGGAGGGTTTTGGTAACGAATCAGAATATTGACAATCAGGAGAGGGAAGATGCTTAGGATCGGATTTGTCGGATGGCGGGGGATGGTCGGATCGGTACTCATGGGCAGGATGCTCGAGGAAAAGGATTTTTCCGGGTTCGAACCTTTGTTCTTCACCACCTCCCAGGCCGGGCAGGCCGGTCCGGACATCGGCGTGGATATTCCTCCGCTGGCCGATGCGTATGATTATGATCTTTTGAAGACCATGGATGTGGTGGTTTCCTGTCAGGGTGGGGGATATACGGAAAAATGCCATCCTGAACTGCGCAAACAGGGTTGGAAGGGGTACTGGATCGATGCGGCTTCGACCCTGCGTATGGCCGATGACAGCGTGATTGTGCTCGATCCGGTCAACAGGAAGGTGATCGATGCGGCCCTGGACGAAGGAACCAAGGATTTCGTGGGCGGCAACTGCACGGTTTCCCTCATGCTCATGGGGCTGGGCGGGCTGTTTGAAAAGGATCTGATCGAGTGGATGACCTCCATGACCTATCAGGCCGCTTCGGGTGCCGGGGCCAGGAACATGCGTGAGCTGGTGAACCAGATGCGGGTCATCGGGACCGCGTCCGAGGATATCCTGAACAATCCGGCCGCGGCCATTGCCGAGCTGGATAGCAAGGTCATTTCCACCATGCGCGGCCACGGATTCCCCACGGACAATTTCGGTGTTCCTTTGGCCGGCAGCGTGATTCCCTGGATCGACCGTCCCCTGGAAAGCGGACAGACCAGGGAGGAATGGAAAGGGGTTGTGGAGACCAACAAGATCCTGGGCCGCTCGGACAGCCCCGTGCCCATCGATGGGTTGTGCGTGCGTATCGGGGCCATGCGCTGTCACAGCCAGGCCTTTACCATCAAGCTGAAGCAGGATGTTCCCATAAACGAGATCGAGGCCATGCTGGCGGCCCACAATGACTGGGTGAGGGTTATCCCCAACGAAAAAGAGATCTCCATGCAGGAACTCACTCCGGCCAGGGTGACCGGAACCCTTGAGGTGCCCGTGGGAAGAATCCGCACAATGAATATGGGACCGGGTTTCATCTCCGCCTTTTCCGTGGGCGATCAGCTTTTGTGGGGCGCGGCAGAGCCCTTGAGAAGGATGCTGCAGATTCTGCTGGAGAGGCTGGGGTAGGTGGGGCGATTCGATATTTTTGTCCAAACGTCAGACAGCACAAAGGCGGTCAGGGATACCTC
>NZ_JBUDSQ010000050.1:0-20149 GCF_054921335.1 Desulfoplanes sp.
CCAGGTCATCCGCGGGGAAGAGCGGGCCGACATGGTCCTCAATTGAAGCAAAGGAATTTAAGTTGCATTAACATGTATATATTTCTTGTGGTTATGGCTAAAAGAGCGAGGAATTGAAAAAAATGCTTGACAACTAAAACTAAGTTAGCTTACCAAAATAAAAAACGTTCGGGAAACCGGACGAATTTTTTTCTTCCAAAAGTTAGAGATGTAAAACAAAAAAGTGCGTCTCGACCTTTTCGAAGGTGATAGAGATGCACTTACGGTTTTCAGGGATATTCCCGTGGAAAAAGTGAAGCGTACCCAGAAAAATTGCGGTGCGCTTTTTTTTTGTGTTGCAACACCCGGTGGCGATCCGAAGGGAATCGGCCGGAAATCGTATCAAACGGGAGCGCGTGGGTCGGACGCGCGCAGGGAAGAGAGTATGAAAATGGAGAGAAAGCGTCGAAAGGCGGAGTGGATGAATGACGTCGTGGAAGGGATCGAAACCGGAAAATGCGGACGTTTCAACTGCCGTTCCCGGCTGGGAAAGAGCTCGGTCACCCTGGAGATCGACCGGATCCTGCGTTCCAGGAAGTGATCGGCTGGGCGGTTTGAAAAAAGGGCTGCGTCGGGATGGATGACATCAACTCGGAATTGATCCCGACACAGATACAATGAGCAAATGAAACGGGAGGATGAACCATGCATTCACATTCCAAAATGACACACAGGGAAAGTCACGGCAATCTGCATATCCGTCCGGAAGGGGTTTTTAACGGCAATGCGGCGTGGGAGCTGATCAATCTTATCACGGACAAAAACAACGGTACGGGCCGTATTTTCATCGATACGCACCATCTTGGGGAACTGTGCCCCTTCGGGTGCCATACCTTCAAGACGCATATGGATTTGCGGGCCGTTCCACCGTCCCGGTTGTACTTCAAGGGTCCCAAGGGGTTCGGGATCGCCCCCAACGGGAGCCGGGTGATCATCGTTCCTGCGGACAAAAAAAGACAATGCCCCAAGGCTGCGAGGGGGATTGCCTGCCAGGGGTGCCGCAAAGATATTTCCATGGCCGTGGGGGAATGATGGACAGGTCCGACAATGAATGGGTCCGTGTAGAGGTCCGGGCGGACATGCTCAGGCGCCTCGTGGGGAGGACATTCCCCTGCGCGATCTGGTGCTTGGCGATACCTGCAGGCTGGTGTTCTGCAGGGGCGGGGACGTCGGCGCTCCCAGAAGTTGCACGGGCTGTTCACGACCAAGGACAATCCTTTAAGCTGAAACGTATGTATCTGAAGCTTTAAACCGTACGGTGTACTCGGTTCGTTTGAATATGTTCTTGACAGCAAATCCGTTAAAAATTAGCCAAGCCTAACTTGGTTTTAAAGCCCTTTCTATATCTGCATGGGCGGAGTCGTTTGGAAATCAGGAGCGAAAAACTAAAGCCATCAGGATGTACTGCAAATTTTTTCAAGAGCATAAGGTAGGAAACGGCATGACAAAAAAACCATCTCTTCACACTCTGGACTGTCTGGACGTCCGGGATATCAAAGATTGCCCGGCCGTGAGCGCGTGTTCGGGAATGATCCATGATTTTGCCGAGTCTCTGGGGCTGGCCCTGGACGCCAGGGATGAAACCACCCATGACCACTCCAGACAGGTGGCGGATGTGGCGCTTATTCTGGCCCAGGGGCTCGGATTTGACAGGGGGCGGGCCGAACTCATCCATGTGGCCGGGCATCTCCATGATATCGGGAAGATGGGGCTACCCGACACTATTTTGAAAAAACCGGGGCCACTGAATGGAGAGGAATGGAGGCTGATGAAGGCCCACCCGGTCATCGGTGCCCGGATCGTCGCGCCCATCAAGATCTTCAAGGGCAAGAACAGTATCCAGGATATCATTCTCCATCATCATGAGCGGTACGATGGTAAGGGGTATCCTTCAGGTTTGGTCGGCAAGGATATACCTTTCGGGGCCAGGATCATCGCCGTGGCGGATTCGTTGTCCGCCATGCTCCAGGACAGGCCGTACCGTAAGGGGATGGGCTTCGACGAAGCCACCATGGAAATTTTCAACAATGTTGAAACCCAGTTCTGTCCCCTGGTGGTCAACGTGTTTACCCGCAATATTGAACGGATCCATGCCTATTACCTGGGTCAGAACCTGAATTGTTCCTCTGCGGCCGTCACGGCCTAACATGTTGGAGCCTGTAATCTTGTTTAGACGAGCGATCCTCGCTTTTGTTCTTGCCCTTTGTCCCTATTTCGGACTGCTCTGCCTACTCTATGACGGCAGAATGGAGCTTGGGCGCGACCTGCTGACGTTGTGGCTGATCGCCCAGATTGTGCTGTGCGTTCCGCTTTCCCGTTTGATCATCCGGTTTGTGGTCGCGGCCAATCTCCGGGAAGTTCGTACGTTCGTAGCCTCTCTCCGGGAAGGGGGCGCGCCCCTGTTCACCAGCCTTCCGAACCAGACCGAGGAGGAAGACGACCTGCTCCTGCTCAAGCGGGCTCTCAATGCATTGTCCCGCGTGGTCACCAACTATCGGGTCAGCGCGGGCGAATGTCTGTCCGCCGCCAAACAGGATATGTCCAGGTATCGTGAACTGGCCCATGTGGATCAGCTCACCGGTGTGTACAACCGTCGGGCCTTTGATGAAGAGCTGACCGCACGCATCGCCTGGGCCGATCGTCCGGACAGGGTTTTCTACCTGCTCTTTCTCGATCTGGACGACTTCAAGCGGGTCAACGATACCCATGGGCACCCGGTGGGAGACGAACTGCTCGCGTCCATGGGCTCGATCCTGAGGGAGTGTACCCGGGGGAATGATGATTTTCCCTTCAGGTACGGGGGGGATGAATTCGGGCTTATTCTGGTAGGAGGAACGCGGGATACCATCCAGAGGATAGCGGAAAGGATCAGATCTCGGTTCGCAAAGAATGCATATGGCGTGGCCGTCAGTGTCGGGGGGGCCATGTTTTCCCGTTCGGCCGGAGGCAAGAAGGGGACATATGGCCTTTGCCACAGGGCGGACGAGGCCCTGTATCTGGCCAAGCAGGCCAAAGGTGTGCGGGGCGGGGATGATTCAGGAGTCGTGCTTCTTGACACGTGAGGCTGCTGCGGACCGGTATTTGAAATCTGTAACAGAAAAAATGAAAAAATGTTGCGAAAAAACTTGACAACGGATTGAAAAACTCCGATTTAGGCATCGCTCTCTGAATTAGAATGTTCTAAATAACCTTGGAATGACTTACGGTTCCCGGCCGATGCGCGCGGGGAAAGTGGAGGCGTTACTTGGGCGAAATGCCCTGGTGCGTCTTTTTTTTTGTACAATGACAGGAGGATGAGTGTCATGACGCTTGATGAAATGAAACCCGGGGTGCGTTGCACTATAAGCAGATTATCGGTCGCAGACAGGCTTGGGCAACGGTTGTTGGACATGGGGGTATACCCGGGGCTGGACTTGAAGGTGGTCCGGAATGCGCCGCTGGAAGATCCCATGGAGGTCGAACTGGATGGATACAGCGTGAGCCTGCGACATGCAGAGGCCCGTCTGATCGAGGTGACTTCCCGATGAAAGCCAAGAAACGTCTCATAGCCCTGGCCGGACAGCCCAACTGTGGCAAGTCGACCGTGTTCAACGGGGTGACCGGGGCCAGCCAGCACGTGGCCAACTATCCCGGTGTGACCGTGGACAAGATGACCGGGTGGTACAGGCATAACGGGATCAAGGCCGAGGTGGTCGATCTGCCCGGAACATACAGTTTGACCTCGTACTCGCCGGAAGAGCGGGTGGCCAGGGACTTTATCCTCCATGAAAAGCCTTCCGTGGTCGTCAATGTCATGGACGCGTCCAATCTGAAGCGTTGTCTGTACCTGACCTTCCAGATCATGGAGATGGATATCCCCATGGTCCTCGATCTGAACATGATGGACGTTGCCGAGGGCCGGAGTATGCGTGTCGACGACAAGGAATTGGGGCACAAGCTCGGTATGCCTGTCATTCCGACGACTATGAAGTCCGGGAAGGGAAAGAAAGAGTTGCTCGACGCCATTGATACCGTATCCGCCGAAGAAGGACGGAAACCCGTCTTTCAGGTGGACTACGGGCCCATGGAGCCGGTCCTCAAAGAGATCGGGGACGAATTACGTTCGGAAACGACCCTGGAGGCCGACTATCCGCTCCGCTGGCTGGCCATCAAGCTGATGGAAGGGGATGGGGATGTCCAGACCCGTGTCGGCCGTGCCCATCCTTTCGGGGATACCTTTCTGCAGGAGGTCAAGGACAAACGGAAAAGGTTCGAGGAACAGGAAAACATGGCGTCTGAGATGCATGTGGCCCATTCCAGGTACCGGGCCGCCGACGAGATTTTTGCCGCGTGCGCGACAACGGCCGCAAAGCCCAGAGTGTCACTGACCGACCGGATCGACCGCGTTGTCTGCCACAAGGTCCTGGGACCGGTGTCCCTCGTTGGTATCATCTGGCTTCTGTATTACTTGGCCATCGTCCAGGGGTACAATCTGACCAACTATACCTGGCCCCTGCTGGCCAAGATCCGGAGCGTGACCGAGGCGATCACCCCGGCCCCGGGATTCATTGAGATCCCCCTCATCCGTTCCTTCGCCCTGTGGTTTGTGGACAGTGTCAACGCCCTGCTCAATTACATTCCTATCTTCTTCATACTTTTTGGGCTCATCGCCATTCTCGAGGACAGCGGGTACATGCCCAGGATGGCCTTTATCATGGACCGGCTTCTGAACAAGTTCGGTCTGCACGGCCAGTCGACGTTGCCCATGGTGCTGGGCGGGATCTATGTGGGCGGGTGCGCGGTTCCCGGAGTCATGGCCTGCAAGGGGATTCCGGACGAACGGTCCAGGTTTGCGACCATTCTGATCATTCCCATGCTCAACTGTCTGGCCAAGGTTCCCTTGTACGTCCTGCTGATCAACATCTATTTTGCAGACCACAAGGGGCTGGCCATGTTTTTCATCTCCACCATCAGCCTGCTTCTGGTCCTGCCCATCGCCAAGATCCTGACCATGACCGTGCTCAAGGACAAGGAGAGTGCGCCGTTCGTCATGGAGATGCCTCCCTATCACCTGCCCACCCTGCGAGGGGTCCTTGGCAGGGCCGTGGAGAGGGTGTGGCTGTTCATGAAGAAGATCACCTCTATTGTCGCGGCCGTTGCCGTGGTCATCTTTGCCCTGCTCCAGTTCCCCGGTATTCCCCAGGAACGGATGGATACGTATGCGGCCAAAAAGGACAAGGCCGTGGCTACATTCAACAAGCAGATTAGGAATACCGCCTATGCCCAGACGCTCCAGGGTGGGGGACTCATGGCCCTGGTGAACTATTGGGGCGGGTATAAGGCGGCCCGTCTGAATGCGGGCGGCGGGGACGCGGCCAAGGCCGTGAACGTCAGGTTCGAGCAGGAGAATCCCGATTTTTTCAAAATCGTCAGAAGAAAAGGCGTGGAAGGCAAGAAGGTTAACCGGGCGGCCAAGAAGCTGATCCGGGTGCGCAAGAAACTGCTCATGGACATGCGCAAGGAACGTATCAACACCAGCTTCCTCGGCCGCATGGGCAAGAGTCTGGAGCCGGTGACCCAGTGGGCCGGATTCAATTGGCGGGTCAATGTGGCCCTGCTCAGTGCCCTGGCCGCCAAGGAGAGCAGTGTAGCCACCTTGGGGGCCCTGTACCAGCAAGATGGCGATAGTGGTCAGACCCTGGAGCAGCGCATGTCCAGTCAGGAAAAAGGATTCACCCCACTGCACGCCCTGGCCCTGATGCTCTTCATGGTTCTCTATCCCCCGTGCATTGCAACGGCCATCACCGTGAAGCTCCAGACGGGATCGGCCAAGTGGATGGTTTTTGCCATGAGTTATCCCATGGTTCTGGGACTGGGCGTGGCCATACTCATTTTCTCCGGCGGGACCCTGCTCGGACTGACAGGATTGCAAGCCATGTTCGCCTTCTACGGGCTGGCATTGGCGTTCGCCATCACCATGGGGTTTGTGAATCCCAAACGTGATACCGCGGGTGTGGCTCTTGGCAAGGGGGCGCCGGTGGCCACTGTCTGATCGGGACCCCCGTGCGGAAAAACCAATGAACCGGTTGCCCCCCTCTACCCGACCTCCGACCTGTTGGGCGATACACGTATCGTCCTCCCCTGCCGCGCCGCTCCAACGGCGCGGCAGGAAAAAAGGGGCAGAGAGGAGATACATAAAGGAAGTTCAATCAACAAACATACAAGGAGTTGTACGATGTTCAAGAAAGTTTGTGTCAGTGCCATGCTGTTCCTGTTTCTCGGCGGTCTGGGCCAGGCCCTTGCCCACACCCCCCTGTGTTCCTGCTACGACAACGGTGACGGGACCGGAACCTGCGAAGGCGGATTCTCCGATGGTTCTTCGGCAGCCGGTGTTGAAATGCGGGTGGAAAAAAAGGACGGTACCGTCCTTTTGAAAGGCAAGATGGACGAATTCAGCGAATTTATCTTTGATATTCCCGGCGATGGTTACAACGTGGTTTTCGATGCCGGGCCGGGACATGAAGTCACTGTTGAAGGCGATGCCATCGTCGAATAGGTGAACGTGCGCGGACAAGGATCCCCGGCGTCTATCCCCTGAGCCGTAGGGGCAGAACCCGTTTCTGCCCGTTTGGACGAGCCCCGGGAGGCGGGAGAAAACAGAAACACCAGGCGCACCCGTTCTTATCTGTGCAAATCCCCATAAACCCTGCAACCACGGAATTATCCGTATACCCGTAGAGACAAGGCATGCCTTGTCTCCCCATACGCTGAGGATGCTGTCTCGCACATCCTTTTCAGGGTCTCTCGGATCGGACCCGTCATTCCGCTGTATCGGATAAGGGTTCGCCGTATCAGCATGTGCCGAACAGCGTGGCAAGGTGTCACGTTTGAGTTTTGCCTGTCTATTTAAGATGTACCAATCAAACAAAAAAAGGAGATATCGCTATGAAAAAAATGATTTTCCTGCTCGCAGGATTGATGATGCTGGCCGCAAGCCCGGCCCTGGCCCATTTCCAGATGATCTATACCCCTGAATCCGCCTTGGCCCATGGTGGAACCGTGCCCTTCAAGGTGGTTTTCACCCATCCCTTCGAGGCCGGTCACACCATGGATATGGGCACTCCCGAGGGGTTCGTCGTTCTCCACAAAGGCAAGAAAAAGGACATTCAGAGCCTGCTCAAGCCCATCACCTGGACCAGCCTGACCAATTCGGGAAAGGGGTATGAATTTTCCTACAAGATGCGCGGCATGGGTGACTGGGTCTTCGGACTTTCCCCGGCACCCTATTATGAAGGGTCCGAAGACGCCTATATCCAGCAGTTCACCAAGGTAGTGGCCAACGTGGCCGGCGCTCCCACCGACTGGGAAACCATGCTCGGTCTGCCCGCAGAGATCATGCCCCTGAACAAGCCCTACTCCATCTGGGCCGGAAGCACCTTCACCGGCGTGGTCATGGGCAACGGCAAGCCCGTTCCCTATGCCGAGATCGAAGTGGAATACCTGAACCATGCCCCCATCATGGCGGGGAACGCTTTTGCCAAAAAGGCCGAAGTCGATCCACCCCAGGACAGTTTCGTGACCATGGGGATCAAGGCCGACGCCAACGGTGTGTTCACTTTCGGCATTCCAGAAGAAGGGTGGTGGGGTTTTGCCGCTCTGGGCGCAGGTCCAAAGGATTCCTACAAGGGCAAGGAATTGTCCCAGGACGCTGTCATCTGGGTACAGGCCAAAGACATGAAATAAATTGCGGAACTAATTAGCACGATAATTCAGGGCGGTGCTGCCTTACGGGCTCCGATACAAGGCGGAGCAAGTGGAGGCACGGCACGACATCGTATGTTGCGATGTCGGTCGTGCCTCTTTTTTTTGATAATAATTCAAGGAGGAAGAAACGCGTGGAGAGTATGCAAAACAGGAAAATCCGGATTCTACCCATATCCTTTGTTATGGCCCTTGTTTTTTGTCTGTTTATGGCTGTTTCGGCCATGGCCCAGGATGCTGTGTGCCCCAATGCCAAGGGGCCCAAGCCTGTTGGTCCGGTTAATTCAAGCAATGGTGGAGTATATAAAAAGGGGCAGTACGGGATTGTGGGTAAATATACCTATATGATCGCAGACCAGTATTATTATGGTACGAGTAAAACCGGTTACGAACGTCTCAAGCCCGGGCAAAAAGGAAAAAAATGCACGGAAAAGACCCTGAACAAGTATCAGCTCACCCTGCGGGCCGGGATTTTTGAGGATTTCGATTTCCGGCTGGTCGTTCCCTTTCTGGACAAGGAACTCAAACGGGAATCGGCCAAGGCGAGTTTTACGGACAGCAATTCAGGGCTCGGCGACATCAAGCTTGTCAGCAGGTACCGGGTCATGTCCCAGAAAAAGAAAGATCCTTTGAATCTGGCCATCGGCCTGGGGGTTGAGATGCCTACCGGGACCACGGACGAAGAGGACGATGCCGGAGCCTGCCCCGGCTATCTGCAGACCGGTTGGGGGTCCTGGAACCCCATTTTTGAACTGGGTGTTCACAAGGTCATGGGACGTCACTGGATGTCCACCTATTTTATGTACAAAATGTCCACCGAGGGTGAACGGGGAGAGGACGACTTCGAGGGCTCCGATGTTTTTAAGTACAATGCCGCGTACATGTTCGCCCTGTGCAACTGGTTCGACATGGGTGTTGAACTCAACGGCGAGGTCAAGAGCAAGTGCAAGCTGGCCGGAGAAACCCAGCAGCATACCGGTGGCCACACGGTGTTCATCACGCCTGAAGTCCATTTCAAGCTGTACAAGGGTATCCATCTGGATGTGGGGGTGCCCATCACCGTGTACCGGGATCTGAACGGCGAGCAATTGTCTGAGGATTACCGTGTTGTCACCAAGCTGGCCATGAAGTTCTGAGGCAATGCACAGTATAAGCGTTATCGCATAAATTCCTAGTATCTATTTGAATTCCGAAGACTGTTTTTGCAGCCCCTCCCGGGGGACTGCAAAAACGGGCACGGCACGCCGTGCCCCTACAAGATGTGCTGTCAAAATAGTATAGATTTTTTTGCAACTACATTTAACCTAAGAATCACGGAGAAAGAGTATGAGAAATCTGTCTACGGAAAATACCGTCACAAGGCCCCATGCGGTCCGCAATCTATGTCTGCTGTGTCTGGCTTTGTTTTTTGTCTGGTCGGGGACCGCCAGGGCCGCGTGTTCCAAAACGCCGCCGTCCCAGAAGGTCAAGGCCATTGTCATCGGTGATCGGGTTGTTGATATCGCCTATAATCTCGGCGTATTGCCCGAGGCCATGTCCGCACGTGTCTCTCTTTGGCCTCTGGCGCAAAAGATCAAGATGGTTTCCCAGCCACTGGGATGCCCTAGATGCATCACCACCAAACGGAAAAATGCCGTGCCTGGAGCCATTGAGAAGCGGGGCATCAAACGGGTCATCATCGAGAAGAGCGAACCGTATTGTCTGTACATGCCCACAGTCCATCCCGAGAATGTTCTCCCCCTACTCAAGGGTTCGGACGCAAAGATCGAGTATGTGGATTTTTCCAACGGCATCGAGTCGGCCATCGCCCAGACGGCCAGGATCTTTGGCAGGGAATCCAAGGGCGATGAGTTGGTCAGGAAGTACCGCAAAAATATGGCCATGACCAAGAAGATGCTCCCTGCCGGTCCGTTGAATAAAAAAGTCGTCGTTATCAATGGGGTGTATCAGGCTTCTTCCGGCAAGAGCCTGTTGCGGGTGGAAGCTCCCGGCATGTATGCGGACACCTTCATGCTCAAACCTCTGGGATGCACCAACGTGGGCGAGGCCTTCAATCCCAAACACGCCGGACCGTGCAGGGGGCACTATATGGTCAAGAAATCGCGCAAGGGGTTTGATCTTTCTCCCCTGATCGGGGCGGATCCCGATGTGATCGTTGCCGTGGGGGATGCCCTGTCCGTACAGAAGGCGATCCAGGGGTATGCCGAGAAAAATCCGGAACTCAAAAACGTCAAGGCGATCAAGGATATGGCCGTGTACGGTCTGCCCGCGTATATCGACTCCAGCGTCATCGAGTATCCGGTGCTGCTGCGAAAGTGGTCGGTCGCACTGGCCCGGTAAAGCGCCAGAATGGACCCTGCAGGGTCCATGGACATAACGCTGTTGCCCGGTGATCGGCTGGGGGGCAGGTGAGAGCCGGTTCGGGGACGGATTTCCCGAACCGGCTCTGCATATTTCCAATCGTCCACTCCAACGGATTGCACTGCGAGGATGGTATGTCGGCTCGAATATTTATCATACGGACGATCGTCGCCCTGGCGGCGGTTTTGGGGCTGGCCTGGGATGCATGGGCCGGGCCAGCACCGGCCCGATGGATCGGACTGGTTTTTTACGGTGTCTGTCTGGCTATGTACATCAGGGCCATGTTCACGGCCCTGACCAGGATGCGCAAGGTTACGGCGGACCTTCTGGTCGTAACGGTCATGGTCGTCTCCTGGGTGGCCGGTAGACCCCTCGGGGGGGCTCTGGTGGCCTGGTTCATCAGCATGGGTTTGGCGGTTTCCTGGACGATCATCAAAAGAACCCGCCGGAAGATCGAGACACTGACCCGCGAGCGGGAAACCCGGGTCCGGATCGTTTCCGGGGATGCGGTCCGGGAGGTTCCCGTAGAGGAGGTTCGAGCCGGAGATGAGGTTCTGGTCCCTCAGGGTGAGATGATTCCGGTGGATGGGGTGGTCGTGCAGGGCGAAGGTTCGGTGGATGAGGCCGTGATTACCGGAGAACCCTTTCCCGTGTACAAGAAGACCGGAGAACCGGTCACGTCCGGTTCCATGGCTATGGATATACAACTCAGGATCAGGGCTTCCAAATCCGGGGACAAGGGGTTCATTCAGGTCATGGCCCGGGAGATGGCAGAGTCGTTGGAGCATAAATCCAGGACGCAGCGCAGGGCCGAGACCGTTGCTCAGTTTTTCATTGCCGGGGTGGTCGTGTTCGCGGCAGGAGTCTTCCTGGTTGCCTGGGCGGTGACCGGGGAGTACGTCACCGGATTGATGCGCATGGCCGCAGTGACCGCGGTGGCCTGTCCCTGCGCCTGGGCCCTTTCCGTGCCCACGGCCTTTGCCGCAGCCATCGGAGGGCTGAGCAGGCGGGGCATTCTTGTCCGCAGCGGGGAAGGACTCGAACTGGCCGGTCGGGCGGCCAACGTGGTCCTGGACAAGACTGGAACCCTGACTCTGGGAACACCGAGGGTCGAAACAGTCAGAACTTTCGGCATGTCGGAAGAGGAGCTGCTCGGCCTGGGGGTTTCCATCGAGTCGGGATTCACCCATCCCGTTGCCAACGCCATTGTCACCCATGGAGCGGCCCGGGGGATCAAAGCCCTCCCCGTGGAATCCTCCCAGTATCTGCCGGGCATGGGTATCCGGTCGGTAATCCGGGGGAAGGAGGTCATTCTCGGAGGAACGTCCACGCTCCGGTCCCTGGGAATCGATCTGCCGGCCGAAACGATCGGTGGCCGGGTCACTTGGGTGGTCGTGGATTCCCGGGTGGCCGGGGCGTTCATCCTGCAGGAGGAGTTGCGAGATGCTGCCTCGGATCTGGGACGCAGGCTGCATGGCATGGGTGTCAGGCGGATTGAACTGGCTACCGGGGACAATGAAAAGGATGGGGCCAAACGGGTCGCTGACTTGATCGGCGCGGACGGATACCGGATTGGACTGAAGCCGGATGAAAAAACCGCTCTGGTCAGGATGCTGAAGCAGCGGGGTGTGACCCTCATGGTCGGGGACGGGATCAACGATTCTCTCTCTCTGGCCGCAGCCGACGTGGGTATCGCCATCGGCCGGGCCAAGGCGGATCTGGCGGTCAAATCCTCGGATATTATTGTCATGCGCGAGGACGCCGCCAGCATCCTGACCATTATGGCTACGGGCAGGAAGCTTAGCCGGATCATCACCCAAAATTATGCCTGGGCCATCGGATTCAATCTCGTGGGCATCACCCTGGCTGCCTCGGGAGTGCTCACGCCATGGCTGGCCGCCCTGGTCCACCATCTCAGTTCGGTCCTCGTGGTGGCCAATTCGGCCCGGCTGGCAGGCGGGCCGGATTGATTTGTCGGAGTTCAAACCATAGGTCGGGTACAATCCGCAACCATACGCAATGATGAGTATCCATCTTCCGTGGATATATCTGGGAGTATTGCATTCTCCACTGTGGTCTGGATATCATGGTATGATGCGGGGGTCGCAGGTTCGGACATATTCCTTGATTTCATGGGCGAATCCGGAATGAACCTTGACGGACTCGTAGTCGACTTCAGTCGAATTGATGTATTGGAGGACAAGATTCTCCCTGCCCATGTTGTCCGGACCGACTCCAGCGAAAAAGAATCCCATGTCTTCAAATGTGGCCGCCATGGATCGTGTCTTGGGCTTTCCGAGTGGAAGCGCCAACTGGATGGAGGCTACATTTTGAGTACAGATGTGCTGCAATCTTTCGCCGACCTGTGCCGCCGTGTCTGTTCCGTATTCGACAATGCCGATGAAGGCCCATCCTTCCTTGAGGTCGGAGAGTGTCCATATGTTCGATTCCGGACTCTGTTCGGTCGAGCCCTTTTGGGATCCACCGACCCGGATTGCGATATCGTGGTGCGTGTATATCCGTTGGATCATATCCTTGTGGTGATCCGGTATGAACAACATTGTGTCGCAAAACGGTTCGAGATATTTGGTGAAAATAATATTGCCAATGCGTTTTCGATCTGAGGACTCTTTTTCTCCCCAGGAATGGGAGGCCGGGCTGGAGTCCAGGAGTATGCCGGATTCCTTGTATCCGTGGCCGAGAATGGCCCTTTGCGAATGAACATGGTTGGTCACGGCAAAAACTTCAATGGCGTATATTCTGCGTTTGCGCGCGTCCTTTTCCAGAAATTCGGCCAGGGCCGACGCACATCCCATGCTTCTGAACCGGGGAGCGACAAATCCGAATGTCAGTTCTTCCACCAGCGCGTCCGGCGCGTAGGTAAGCAGTGCGCCGTGTCCCATTATTTCTCCCGTATCGTCCGCCTCTATCACGACAGAAGTCATTTCCCTCGAGAGGATCATTTGCCTGACACGGTCCGGATAGTAGATGTGTTCGCTGAACAGCACCGCTCCATGGGACTGGAAAGCCAGACGCGAGATCCCTTCGGCGTCGTCCGGCCGGGAGAGGCGGAGCGTGTTGGCTGTGGATTCCTGCTTCTGGGGGGGGACGATCCGGACAGGTTGCTCGCTGACCATTTGTGCCGGGAGATGTTTTTCCATGGATACGGATTGCATGCCGCCGGGCAGTGAAGAAAAGGAACTTGCATCCATCATTTTTTCGATGAGCAGCAGGCTTATTCCGGTGGTATCCCTATGCTCCGAAGCCCAGGTCGGATCATATTTTGGCAGTTTTTCGATCTCCAGCGGGAGCCCATGGAACTGAATGGTCAGTCGCAAACCAAGCGTGGTCCGGAACATGTCAACCCGAATGGTCTCGCGGGCTCCCCCATAGCCAAATTCAAGGGCATGGTTTATTCCTTCTTCAACGGCGAGACAGATGCGGCCGGTGTCCTTGTTGGAAAAACCTGTGTTGGTAGCACAGTGTTTGGCAGCAAATACGGCAATGGGGATATGGAGGGCGTTTGCCGGGAGGGTGATCGAAACGGAGTCGTTTCTTTTCATTGATTGTATACCCACGTTGTTGGAATCGTTTTTTTCGTGCCCATGCATTGTTTTGCAAGAGCTTGCAATGCCGTCTTTTTTAAAGGAGATCTGTTCTTGGCCGTCGGTGGGTGGCCGTCCATTGTAAATGATCACTCAAGGCAATCAGATGAAAATTTCTCGCTGGGCAGCAACGAATGGATACAGAGAGTCCCTGAGTATCGGTTTGCCGCTCGTAATCAGCATGCTTTCATCCATGGTCATGACATTCACTGACCGTATTTTTCTTGGAAATTACTCCCTTGATGCGCTTGCGGCATCCCTGCCGGCGAGTCTCGCTGCATTTCTTTTTCTGTCGTTCTTTTTTGGTGTTGCCGAGTATATTGGCGTTTTTGTTTCTCAGTACGCCGGGGCCGGGCAGGATGATCGTATCGGTTCGGTTTTGTGGCAGGGAATATGGTTTGCAGTTCCCGCAGGATTCGTGCTCGCGTCCCTCTGGCTTCTTGCCGGTCCCCTCTTTGAATGGGCAGGGCATCCGCCGGCGGTGCGTGAGTTGGAGATTGCCTATTTTCGGATATTGGCTCTTGGCAGCGGTCCGTTTCTGGTCGGCATCTGCTTTTCGTGCTTCTTTTCGGGAAGGGGCAAGACAAAGCCGGTGATGATCGTGAACATCCTTGCCGCCGGTTTGAATATTCCACTTGATTATTGTCTGATCAATGGCGTGGGGGTGTTTCCGGAGCTCGGCATTGTCGGAGCCGGGATAGCTACCGTGATCGGCTATACGGTGCCGGCTGTTTGTCTGGGAACAATGGCTTTTCGTCCTGTCAATCAGTCTCGGTACAAGGTGTACTCCGCGTTTCGATTTGACCCAGCCCTTTTCAAGCGTTTCATGCAATTGGGGGTGCCGGGCGGCGTGCAGTTTTTTGTAGATATGTTCGCGGTCTCCTTTTTCGTCTTCATGGTAGGCAGGCTTGGGGAGGTGGAGCTTGCTGCAACCAATATTGCCGTATCCATCTATACGCTTGCTTTCCTCCCTATGGATGGCCTGCACATTGCTGTCGGCATCATGGTCGGGCAGGCCATGGGCGGCCAACGTTCCGATCAGGCAAGGTATGCTACGCACAGTGTTTTGCACATTGCCGTGCTCTACATGGCAGGCATGGGCGTTCTTTTCTTGCTGTTTCCGGATGTGTTTATCAATCTGTTTCGCACCAGACAGGATCCGCCTGCCGATTTTAGCCATGTTGCCGTGTTGGGTGCCCAGCTCCTGCAATATGTTGCGGCCCTCACCCTTGTCGATGCGATCGGCATTACATTCATGGGAAGCCTGAAGGGAGCCGGTGACACCCGATTCATCATGCTGTGCATGCTCACTGCTTCGGTATGCTGCATGGTTGTCCCTCTGTGTCTTTTCTATACATACAGGGTGATGAATATCCATCTTCCGTGGATATGTCTTTTGGCATATTCAAGCTTTCTGGCGGTCGTATTCACGATGCGATTTTGCAACGGCTCGTGGCTCGATATTTCGGTGATAGAAAATTGAGCAACCCCAGTCGGATGCCGTTAATGCGCTGTCTTATCGGAGGAAGTTGAAGATACTCCGGTTGTCGATTGCCGCTCCCCATACTCGGAAATGAAGGAGCGGGAGAGACGCCCGTGTTCCCGGGGAGCGATCGTTCCAGTTCCCAACACCTCATATTTTAAAATGGTTGTGGATTGACGCAGCTTTCAGGGATGTGCTCGCTTTATGAGAATATTTCTTCGGTTGTTTCCCTTTTTGTCCCTTTTGCAAACCTGTGTCGCTCCGGGCTTGAAGGACAGGTTCTGCAATGCCCTTGTGCCGGTATTGGTCTGCCTGGTTTTGCTGATGCCGTATCCGGCAGCAGCCCATCCCCATGTGTATGTTGACGCCAGGGTTGACGTGGTTTTTGACGATGCAGGTCTGGCCGGTTTTAAGGTAAGCTGGGTTTTTGACGAGATGTTCAGCAATATGATCGCCTATGATTTTGACACCAACGGTGACCATCGTTTCGACCCCGGGGAGGTGGAGGGTGTCAGGACGGGGGCCTTTTCCAATCTCCGGGAATTCGGGTACTTCACCCACATACGTATCGGGGGCAAAGCCTTTGCTGTGAAGTTTGTGAAAGATTTTTCCGCCACTCTTCATGACGGGGTCATGACCTATGTCTTTTCCATTCCCTGTCATGTCCGGGCCTCGACAGCTGGTAAGGACGTCCGGTTTTCCATGTACGATGACACCTATTATACGGATATAGGGTTCGCCAAGGATCCGGTGGACATGGAGGGCGCGGAGCGGTTCGATGTCGGTTGGGAGATCGAAGAGAACCCGACCGACGCCTTTTATTACGGTCAGATTTATCCCCAGGATCTCATCATTACTTTCAAGGAACGACAATGATCAGACTTTTTTTCATGACATCTCTCCTGATTCTGCTTGCCGGTCTCTTTGTCCCGGCCGGAGCGGGCAATCCCTTTCAGGGGGGAGGATCCAGTGTGCGCGAATCCGCAGACCGGCCCGCTGCCGCCGGGGTTTTCGTGCGTATCGCCACATATCAGCAGGAACTCAGGCAGCGACTCGGGGGGCTGATCCGCGGGGCCCGTCAGGGGAACTCCCTGCGTCCCCTGGCGCTCATTTTTTTCTTCGCCTTTGCCTACGGGGTGGTGCACGCCGCCGGACCGGGGCACGGCAAGGCCGTGGCCATGACCTATATCCTGTCCCAGAACGCCTCTATCGGCGGGGGCATCCTGTTCGGGGCGTCCATCGCCCTGATCCACGGGGTGTCCGGGGCGCTTAGCGTGCTCGCTCTCCATTACATTCTCCAGCAAAGCGTCACCGGGACCCTGGCCTCGGTGACCACCACGACACAGCTGGTCAGTTTCGGACTGATCACCCTGCTCGGGGCATGGATCGTGTCCACTCATGTGCGGGAATGGTTCCGGCCGGTGGAATCCGCAACCCATGGCGGAGATGCGGAAAAGGGCAATCCGCGGCTTCTGCCCTGGGCCCTGTCAGTGGGCATGGTGCCCTGTCCCGGGGTGGTCATGGTCATGCTTTTTTGTTTGTCCATGGGGGTGTTTTCCCTGGGACTCATGGCGGCCGCCGCCATTTCCCTGGGCATGGCGGTCACGGTATCGCTGGTCGTTGTCTGCGTGGTCCTGGGGCGTAATGCGTGTGTGGGCAGACTGTCGGCGGAAAGGGCACACCGGTTGGAGCAGATTTTGGGGGTCGTTTCCGGGCTGGCTGTGGCTGCATTGGGGGTTGTTTTTTTTCGGGCGGCGATGGTGTAAAAAAGTGCGCAGGAGGCGGTGCACAGGGCGCAGTAAAAGCGAGTATTGCATCTGTGTTCCTGCAGCAATGGAATTGTCATGATTTTTTCTCCCCGGGAACGCCGAGCGTCTGCTCGGCAATGCGTCTACGCTTCGGCAACGAGTCCGGCAGCGATGGGGAGGCAACGCAATCATACAGCCTTCTTGCATGCCCCAAAGGCCGACCAGACGGTCGGCGTTCCCAGGAAAAGATACATCCTCATGGAGAGTTGAAGAACCGGACAGTGAAGACATTGTAACCGGAGGTGCGAGATGCTCAAGGATAATGCGACCGTTATCCCCAAACAGGGCATTCATCATGTGAGCGTGGACGGGAAGGTTCCCCGGCGATCCAAGCCAAGGTTGGGGGATCTGTTTTCATTCCTGTACGATCCCATCATGGAGCGGTCCATTTTTCCCAAAAAATTCGGGGCGGACCTGGCGAGGCATTATGATATCGTGAGGGGAATGTTTGGGGAGACGGAAGACCGCCGGATTCTGGAATTGGCCGCCGGGCAGTCTTGAGTAGATATCCGGATTGAGATCCTTCCACACCTGGGGGAACAATCTGTCCACGAATGTTTGTTTGTCCAGAGTGGCCATGGCATCCAGCGCTTCCTTGACCGGTTCTGCATCAACGGCTGTTGCATACAGAACGGCCTTGCCCACCCTGTCAGGGGATGTCAGGAGCATTTCCTGGGCGATGATCGATCCCTTGGACCAGCCCATTATATCCGCCTGGCGGATTTCCAGAACATCCAGCAACCGCAATGCATCTCGGGTCATCTGGGAAATTACTCCGCAAGTCGCCTGGCAGGTATTGATACAGGAGGATACCCGTTACTCATCAGGTGGCCGCAGCACATGAGCAGACCGGTTCGTTTGTTCCCGTCATAGAAAAACTGAGTGCGTGCGAAATCAAGATGAAGCCGGTATGCCTGCTTTCGGGAATCCGGTACCGTCGCGATCTCTTCCAGCATCCCCTTAAAAAGCGTATCCAGTCTGTCCGCCGGTGGCGGGGAATACCACGTACCTGCAATGCCTACCCCACCTGAACGGAATTGTCCGATTTCCAGAGCTTCGTCTTTGGCGATGATTTCCTGGATGGAGCAGGCAATCTCTTTGGTCAGAGCAAAATCTCCTGTCCTGACCAGAGAGATGAGATGTTTCCATCCCAGGATCTGCTGTTTCAGTTTGTCCTCGTCCGTCACTTTATGGCCGCCCACGGTGATGCCCTGAAGGTAGGTCTGCACTTCGGGCATGGTAAACGGCATTCCCTCGAGTTTCTGGACGTCAAAAACAAGTTCGGCAAACATTTTTTCAGCAATGAAGACAGCTTTTTTCGTATCCTGTTTCATAGAGTATCCTTGTCGCTTCCGACCCGAATAACGGGGCTGTTTTGTTGAATCATTGTAGAGCCCGAATCACTCGAAGAGGAAGGATCGTCAAGTGGGGGTGGAAGTTATCCCGAGCTTGCGCATCTTGCCCCGCAAGGTGCTGGGATTGATATCGAGCAGTTCGGCAGCCCCGCCCGGTCCCTTTATCCTCCCGTGGGCAGCATTCAGGGCCGCACGTATTGCCCCTTTGGTCGCGGCTTCCAATGCCATCAGTCCGGGGGCATGGGGCTCTGGTTCCGGAACGTGACGGATGGCGGGAGTGCCTGGTCGGGACACGTATTCCAGCTGGGCAAGGTGTTGTTTGAGCACCCGTTCCACCCGGGCATCGATGAGTTTTTCCAGATCGTCCCGGTTGTGCCCCGTGTGCCCTGGCGCGACATACCATCCCGCATCCCGGGGCAGGAGTTCATCAAGGACAAGCGGTCCCTCCCGGTAGAGGGTGACGCCGCGTTTGACCAGATTTTCCAGCTCCCTGACATTGCCCGGCCATGCGTACTGCAGAAGTTTCTCCACAGTTTCTGATGTCAATGGGGGAAGTGTGGGGATGTCGAGCTCCCTGCATGCCCGTTCCAAAAACAAATGGACCATCTCGGCAATGTCCTGTGTCCGCTCTCTCAAGGGGGGAACGCGGATGGGAAACACGTTCAGCCGGTAATACAGATCTTCGCGGAACGATCCTTCCTGCATCATCAATTCCAGATCCCTGTTGGTCGCCCCAATAACCCGAACGTCCACCTTGGTGGATCGGGTGCTCCCTACCCGCTGGATCTCACTGCTCTGCAGGGCCCGAAGCAGCCGCACCTGGGCCTGCAGGGTGAGTTCTCCCACCTCATCGAGGAACAGGGTACCGCCGTCGGCCTGTTCGAACCGGCCGGGTTTACTCGAGGTGGCTCCGGTGAAGGCCCCCTTTTCATGCCCGAACAATTCGCTGTCCAGCAATGCTTCGGGAATGGCCCCGCAGTTCACCTTGATAAAGGGGGCATCCTTGCGCGGTGAAATCTTCTGGATGACCTCGGCAATGAGTTCCTTGCCGGTTCCGGTCTCTCCCAGGATGAGGGCCGGAATCTCCCTTCCCCGCAGCTGGTAGACCATGTCCATGGTCGCCTTGAGCCCGCCCTGGTCCCCAATGACCCGTTTGTCCCGCATGAGCTGCAATCCCTTGTGCAGCTCGACGTTTTCTTCATGCAGCCGCTTCTGGAATTCCAATGTCCGCTTGTGTTTGAGCAGGTTGGACATGGCAAGGGAGAAGGGGGTGACAAGGAGCCCCAGTTTTCGTTCGTGCTCCCGGGTGAAGCAGTTCACGCGGGTTCCCATGAGGCAGAGCTGTCCCAATGTCTCGTTTGAAGACTGAAGGATGGCCAGCAAGTAGGCGCGTGGTTTGAGCGGAACGTAGGATGCCAGTGCGTCACTGTGCAATTGTCCCACGGATGTCTTCGTATAATCGGGATAATTGCGGACGGGATCGATGCCACTGTCGTGCAGGAGCACCTCGCCGGCCCCATGCTCGGGCAGGGGAACGGTCATTTCCACAAAGTCGAATTTTCCCTTGCGCACCAGAAAGAGCAGTTTGAAACTCTGCAGACTGGAAGAATACTGCTGCAGAGAAATGGCTTCTATCGGGAAGTGCTGTTCCAGAAAATCAAAGGTCCGGACCAATGATTTCTGCATGTCGAGGCTTTCGCCCATATGGGTCATTGCTCCGGTCAGAAAAGTGAGGTCGGTGTCCTTGGGTGTGGGCAT
>NZ_JBUDSQ010000051.1:0-19829 GCF_054921335.1 Desulfoplanes sp.
CGTCGGCGCTCCCAGGCTTTGCAAATACGAAGAATTAGGATTTACTGTGTACTAGGTCACGACGTCTCGCGTGGTAAAATGATCACCGGGATGGGTGTGGGGAAGTCCGAGCATCCGTCCTGGAGGGCACGACATGAGACCGTGGACCACCTGGATGCCGCGTCTATGGTTCCGGTCCGCTTGATTGGGCCAATGCCGGCGGGACCATGACCTCGATGGGCTGTTTTATTCCCACTATTTGCTCGAGCTTGTGTAGTTTTGTTGCTATACCTTCGGTTATTTCACTGCCTTTTTTGAGCAGGGTTGTTCCGTTGAGCCCGATGATATCTTCTAAAAGTATCATTCCGGGATGGATGTGATCAAGTGTCAGACTGTCCGAAGAATATTTTTCCTCCATTTGGAGCACCTGGATGAAGGATCTGAAGATGTCGATATCATAGCGGTGTAGCTGTTCCTTCATTTTTACCAATGCAGCCTTGTAGCTCATGTCTTGGGCGACGTACCTATCAAAGTCTATGGCAATACGCAGTATCCTTGAGCCAAGGGGAATATCTCCACCCTTGACGTCATCCAGGGGATATCCCTGGCCATCGAAAGATTTATGTTGGTAGGTGATGATTTCCGCCACTTGGTCCATTCTGGGGATTTTGCGGACGATATCGGCGGCCACCAGGACATGCTGGTTGAAGGCCTTGTGGTCTTCTGCCGTGAGTTTTTTGCCGGCATCGATTTTTTTGAGCAACGCATCATCCATGGTGATGCACCCGATTTGTGACAGCATGGCTGCGGTTTCGTACATCCATATGTCGGTTTGCTTGAGATGCATGGCCAAGTTGCTGACATGGCGCTTGATACGCATGATCCGGCCCATGATGGTGGGGCTTGTCAGACTGATGAGTTCCATGAGCACTTCGACCGTTCCCGTGAGCGTCTTTTCAAGGAGTTCTCTTTCGCTGACCAGGAGTTCATGATGGGCAACGGCCGCTTCAAGGGCCTTTAGCATCTCGGTCTGACTGCATGGCTTGTTCAAAAAGCGGAATATTTCACCGTTGTTTATCGCATTCACTGCCACTTCCGTATCCGCATACCCCGTGAGCATGATCCTCACCGTATCCGGGAAGACCTCTTTGACCCGGTGTAAAAACTCGATGCCGTCCATTTTAGGCATTTTCATGTCCGCGACAACGACACAATACGGGCCAAATGCGTTCAGTTTATGCAGGCCGTTGACGGGTCCTACGGCTGTATCCACTATGTATTTCGACCTGAAAATTCTCTTAAATGTCGAAAGGATATTCGTGTCGTCATCGACGAACAGGATCTTTTTCTTTTCCATTGATTATTTCATGTTTTTTGGATGGTGATTGATGTCGTGGGGGTGGTTGTTAAATACGCTGGTCAAACATCCATGGATCGACCGATGTGTCAGCACCTTCTTTCGGGTGATGGAGGGGGATGGATAGTATCTGCCACCACAACTTGGTTGCGTCCGGTATCTTTGGCCCGATAGAGGGCGTCGTCGGCACGTTTGATTGTCTGCTCAATGGAATCACCGGGGGTGTGTTCGGCCAGGCCGAAACTTGCGGTCACCGAGTAGTTGTTGGCCAGAAAATCGGAGTCGGCGAGTCGAGTGCGTATCCGTTCGGCGAGGTTGAACGCCTGGGGGGTGCCCGTAAATGGCAGGAGAATGATGAACTCCTCGCCCCCATACCGGGCTACCAGATCCTCGTTGCGCGTGGTTTCTTGCATGAGGTCGGCGTACCCCTTAAGGACCCAGTCGCCGGCATCATGGCCGAACGAGTCGTTGACCCGTTTGAAGTGGTCGATATCCGTCATGATGAGGGAAACGGCCCCCTTGTTGCGTTGGGCCAGGGAGACCGTCTCTTGTGCGCGTTCGTCGAAATGCCTTCTGTTGGCCAGGTTGGTCAGGGGATCTTTTCGAGTGAGTTCAAGGATCCTACTGTTCGCCCGTTTGAGGTCCCGGTTCTTGGCGTTCAGCTCCCGGCTTATGTTGCTTAGGTCCCGATTGGCCTCCACCAATGCCTGGCCGAGCATCTCCAGTTCGTCGCTGTTTTCGTGGGCCAAAAGCAGGAGGTCGTTCCGTCCGGGGTAGCAGTAAAACACAAATGTTCTCGGTTGACCGTCGAGGGTATCCACGCTCTGCATATACCCCTTTTGCCAACCGGTCTTCATTGTCTCCATGTCGAAATCACCAGAGAAATCGAGGAGGATTTTTTTGAACGGCTGGCCGATGATCCCGGGCCCGAAGGTCTTTTCGGCAAATGCGTTTATACTCTTGATCTTGCCGTCAGGGGAGAGGAGCATGCACAGTACATAGGCTTTCGACCCGATGTATGCGACGATATCCGCTTGATGCTGTCGGTCAAGATCCATGGTGTTTTCCCGTGATTTCGGTCTCCAGAATATCCAGGGTCGGGATGTAGCTGGTGGTTCGATAATGGTCGAGGATCTCTTGGCCGCCCCAGCGGAAGGCCTGCCCACCAGCGAAGATATCGAGGCCGGGGTAGTGGTGCTGGACGGCTTGAATGGTTTTTTCAAGTTCGGGCAGCCCAAAGTAGATGCTCAGGGAAAGGCCGAGCAGATCGGGGGTGGTTTCGTCCAGATGGGCAATCAATTGGTCTACAGGGGTGTTCGCCCCAAGAAAGTGGGTATCCCATCCGTTGATTTCGAGAATGTCCGCGGCCATTTTACCGCCAACCTGGTGGAGTTCATTGGCCGTGCAGGAAATGACCGCCCTGCCTTTGGGTTCTATCCGCTCGTCAAACAACAGTGGATAGACCCCCGTCATCAGTGTTTCGGTGATCGAAGTCGCCAGATGTTCTCTGGCAACGGATATCCTGTTTTTTTCCCAGAGTTCACCAATATGATACAGACTGGCCCTGAAAAGATCCTCGTACAGGGTTTTGAGTGGAATATTTTGCTCCATGAGCTGGTTGACCACTCGGTTACATCCGGCACGGTTCCCCTTTAGCAACATGTGCAGGTAGTCCCGATAAACTCCTGGGGGTATCAAGGATGGCAGCATGGGGGTACCTCGGGCTTTGATTTTCGACCTATTATTTTATCGTGCCGGAAGAGGATTGGTCGGTCAACGCGGTGAACAGAGGAATATTCACGATCATCCAGTCATAAAAGGGATAAATGGCGTCGAAAGATTGCTGAGAGAGTCCACCGCGCAGCAGGTCTACCCAAATGTTCAGGTTGGCGGCCCAGTATGTTGTCTTGAACCCGTGGGATCGGTATGCCCTAAATACCCACAATATCGTATTGACCATGGCCTCTGGGTTGTAGTGCGTGAACTGGGCTTGCATGAATCTGGCAAAATTTCTGTTGTTATCCCGCGCCATTTGCTTGTTGCCCTGGCCGATGAGCCGCTGCAGATCATCCCGTGCATCCAAAATCGTGTTCCCCCGTTCGGCGAGTTCATCCCGTATGGCGGCAAATTCTTCGGCCACCGCTCTGGGGGGTTGGGAAAGTTTGCCGGCCGATGCTAACAGCTGTTCATGCATAGGTTTTCTCCGGGGCTTTTTACATGGTTGTGATAAGAGTGTAGCTCTTGTGGGGCCCGTGGGGTATTTTAGGTAGCACAGTGTAAAAGGGCAGGGCAAGGGAAGTGACGCACTCACGTAAAACCGGGGAGTGGATGGGAATAAGATGTCCCGCCCTCGTTGCGAGCCGTGGTGGATGCAATACACCGATTTCCCGATTTCAGAGGTGGTGTAAGAAAGAATACACCCCGTTAATCACCTCTTCAGGGGTGGAGGCCCCTGCGGTCAGTCCGATGGTCGTGCAGGTTCCGAGCTCGTCGATGGGCAACGCATCTTTTGTTTCCACATGGCAGCATGGTGTTCCCGTGGCCGAGGCAACCTGGGCGAGTCTTCGGGTGTTGCCGCTGTTCATGCCGCCGACGACGACCATGTAGTCGACATCTCCGGCAATGGATATGGCCTCTTGCTGCCGTTCTTTGGTGGCCATGCATATGGTGTCCACGACCGGAAAGGCTCCCAGTATTTGTTCGAGGTGTTGGGTGATCTCTTCGAATTCCTGCCTGTCCTGGGTCGTTTGCGCGGCCAGAAAGCAATTCTTGGGCAGGGAGCCCATGATTTTTTCGAGCTCTTGAGTGTCTTCGAACACGGTATAGTCGTCGTTTGCGTAGCTGACGAGCCCTTTTACCTCGGGATGGTCTTTTTCCCCGAAAAGGAGCAGCCGTCGGCCCATGTTTGAATGTTTGCCGATGAGCATCTGGGCCTTTTTTACCTTGGGGCAGGTGGCATCGACGATTGTGGCACCCGTGTTTTCAATGCCGCGCTGTACGCCGAGAGGGATGCCGTGGGCCCGTATGACCACCACAGAATGCGGGCCCGGGTTTTCCGTCGATGTGTTTTCAAAAACCCCTTTTTCCCGGTAATGGGCGAGAACCTGCGGGTTGTGGATGATCGGGCCCTGGGTGGAGATGTTTTGGTGGTCCTTTTTTTCATCTATGGCCTGGTCGAGTTTTTTGAGGGCGAGTGCCACCCCCATGCAGAATCCGGCCGTTTGGGCCAGAACTATGTTTTTCATTGTTGTTCGTCCTTGGTGGTTCGTATGACCGGGTAAACATTTAGGCAACCGGGTGCACCGGCCGTTACCGGGAGGCGATCTCCTCGATCCCCCTGGCAAATTCTTCCCATGTTCTGCATGTGCACAGCCGAGCCCTGGCCGAGCGTGATCCCGGGAATCCCTTGACAAAGCGGGGGGCCAGGGTGCGCATGCGCAAAAGCGCTTTTTTCTCATCCCCGTGTCGGCAGGTGAGTTCCATAAATTTTTTGATCATGCCGACAAGCTCGGTCGGGGATTTTTCAGGTGCCGGGGTTTTGTGCACCAGCCCGAGAAAACGTTTGAAAATTCCTGGATCGTTCAATGCTCCCCTGGCAAACATGACCGCATCCGCACCTGTTTGCTCCAGGCAGCGCACCGCGTCTTCCGCCCCGAGCAGGTCCCCGCTTGCAATGACCGGAACGGATACCGACTTTTTCAAAAGCGAGAGATCCTCCCAATGCGCGGTCCCTGAAAATCCTTGTCGTGCCGAGCGTGGATGTAGGGTGATCCAGCCCGCTCCGGCCCGTTCGAGGCGTGGCCCGAGTGTCCCGATCAGTTTTTCATCCCCGGACCAGCCCGAACGGATCTTGACCCCGCTGTTCCCCTCGCCTGCCTTGGTGGCCATGATTTCCACAAGTCTAGGCAGTTCGTCCGGGGTTTTCAAAAGGGCCGCGCCCGCCCCTGTCTTGACCACTTTTCTTACAGAACACCCGCAGTTGAGGTCGAAGTAGCGCACCCCCATATCGAGCAGAATGTCCATGGCCCTTGCGATATATTCCGGCTGTGATCCAAAGAGCTGGACGACCAGGGGGGAATCGTCGGGCGTTGCCGCCAAGAGATCCCTTGTTCCTTTGCTGTCATAGACAAGGCCCTTGGCGCTGACCATCTCCGTACAGGCGACAGACGCACCGTATGCTCGGCACAACAGCCTGAAAGGAAGATCGGAAAACCCCGCCAGGGGGGCGAGCCATGGGGTGTCGGGAGAGATGGGGAGGCCGGATGTGGTCATTTTGGGGGGGAGATGGGATCAGACGATCAGGTGGATCCCCTGGGCTATGTTTTCGGTATCGCCGGTGGCTTCCTGGAGGATGATCTCCGGGTAGAGGGCGGAAACCATCAGAAAGATCTCCGTGCCCACGCGGTAGTGTCGTTTGAGCTTTGCCAGCACGCGCAGGTCGGCAATGGTCACCCAGGCCATGTTCTCGGATTGGTATTCGACGATCTTGGCCAGAATGAGATCCCCGAGCCGGTATGTCGATCTGAACTCTCTCTGGGGGGGTGTTTCCTGCCGGGGGCGGTCGGATTGGTTGGAGTTTTTGTGCCTTTTTATGCGCATGGCTTATTGCTCCTGATCGATGATCACCTCGACCTCTTCGATGCTCAATCCGGTCGATCGGGCAAGCGCTTCTATGGATTGTCCGTGCCGGTACCCCTTGAGGATGGTCTGTTTCAGAAATACCGGCGATTGGGCAAAGGCATCGGCCTGTTCGAGGAGACCCTGCAGGGTATTGGCCCTGCGCTCGAGACGGGCATCGAGGCTTGAAAGAATTTTTTGGCGTTCCTCGAAGTTGGCCACGAGTTCTTGTTCGAGCTTGGCGTTGAAATCGAGCCGCGAAAGGAACTCTTCCTGTTTGGTCTGGAGTTGGAGGATAAGGGATTCGGACTTGCGCAATTTGATGAACATCACGGCCACGACCGAAATGAGCACGATCTCCAAAACACCGGAAAAGGCGATGAGCCACTGGAAAGAAGACATGGGTATCTTTGTTGGGGAGTAAGGGTTGAGTGCGCTTGTACGCGCGGTCATTGGCGGCTGGGTGTGTTCGGTGGAGGCCGAGGCACGGTGTCCGAAAAAAAGAGGGTAGAACCCGGCCGCAGGTATGTCTAGACGGTCAGATTGATAATCCGCCCACTTCCCGTAGGGCTCGTTTGTTCTTCCTCCTGCGCTTCCGGTTCCTTTTTTTGTTCCTGGGAAAAAGATTGGCCGGTGTTTTCCTTGTTGTCTTTTTTTACGCTCAGCCCTCCCTCGCCTTTGGTCGCTTTGGGCACGGAGCTTTGTTCGCGTTTTTGTTTTTCAACCGTTTCCTGGCCAGTCAGGACCTGCTGCTGCTCGGGATGGGATTGTTCCCCATGTTGCACTTTCTGAACATGGGGTGCCTGGTTGAGCATAACCGGTAAATTGACAAAGGCCCCCATATCATTCCACCCTGTAGTCCTGGATCAGTATTTCCTCGATCTGGCCGTTTCCGAGATACTGATTGATGATTTCGAGGAGATCCTTTTTGAGCTTTTCTACGTTGTTCTTGTCACGCAAAAAGAGCAGATCCTTGTTCCGGAGATAATAATATACGGCATCACGCAGGATGATCCGTTTCTTGTTGATTTCGTGTTTGAGGACATCCCCTTTGACGGGAAAGGCAAACTGGCAGGACAGGAAACGGTAGGTTCCGTTTGTCTCGTGTTCCACCCAAAAAGGATCGAGAGAGATCGTAAATCCAGTCAACTCCACAGGCGGAGGGGGGGCGACTTCTTGGCGCTGCGGGGGGGCTTCTTCTTGGGCGGGTTGCTCGGGAGGGGGCGGTCCGGGCTCTGGTTTGAGCATGACCCAGGCAAGGGTCGCGGCCACTCCGAGAAGAAAGGGGATGGCGATGAAGAGGATCTTTTTTGATCGCCACAGGGAAAATCCCGTTAATTTTTTGGCTGCTTTTTCTTTTTTTTCGGAGGACTCCGCCTTGTCCGGTGGGGGGCTACTATCTTCGGACTCCTCCTCTTCCTCCTCGTCAAGAAAAATTGCGTCATCAAGGTCGAGTTCGACCTTTGCTGCCGCCCTGGACAGCTCCGAACCGATCTCTCCCCCATCCAGATTGGCCTTGTCGGCGTTCTCTTCCTTGGAGTCGGGATCGATGGCTTCCGGCGCCTGTTCGAGGGTCGTGTCCTTTTTTTTTGCCATGGTTGTGCAAAATACTCCCAGGTGTTTGCTCTTGAGAGGTGGGAGGAGTATCTAACGTAAGAGGGTCCCCGCTCTCCACGGGCATGGGTACAGAAATAGGTGGGGGACCCTCAAGGCGTTGTTAGGCGAAGATTTTGTCGATCTTCTGTCCCAGGGTTTCTGCCGTGAAAGGTTTGACGATATAGTTCGAAACCTTGGCCTGCACGGCTTCGATGATGTTTTCCTGCTGCGCTTCCGCGGTGACCATCAAAAAGGGAAGGTCGGAAAACTCCTCGCTCGAGCGGACTTTTTTGAGCAATTCGATCCCGCTCATTATCGGCATGTTCCAGTCGCTGATGACAAAATCGATCTTGTCCTTGTTCAGTGTGTCCCACGCCGTGGAACCATCGTCGGCTTCGACGATATTGTTGAAGCCGAGCTGGCGCAGAATATTTTTGATGATCCTACGCATGGTGGAAAAATCGTCCACGACAAGGACGCGCATGGTGGTGTCGGTTGCCATCTCATCTACTCCCTGATTCTCATATACAAAAGGTTATTGGGTCACGGATCGGTAGCCATCCGTCCGTGGTCCGCTATGAATTTTTTTCTCAGCTTTGTGATTGCCTGCGAATGCAGCTGTGAAATCCTGCCCTCTGTCACCCCAAGAACCTCCGCGGCCTCGCGCATGTTCAATTCTTCGGCGTAGTACAGGGACAAAACGAGTATTTCCCGTTTAGATAATTGTTCAATGAGATGGGCCAATTTGTCAATGATCTCGTTTGTGGCCGTTTTCTCGTAGGGGTGCTCGAAGGGGTCTTTCAGGGTCGCAAAACGTGTCGTTTCCTCCAACGCATCGATATTGAGGCAGAACTGGTTTTCCAGTGCCTCTCTGCATTGTTCCACCTCGTCCTTGGTAAATCCCGTCAAAGCGGCAATCTTGGTGTTGGAGGGGATGGTTCCGTAGCGGCGCTCCTGGCCCTGCATGGCCGCTTCGATTTTTTTGATTTTTTGGCGCATTCCTCGGGAGAGCCAATCCATCTTGCGGAGTTCGTCGAGCATGGCCCCCTTGATGCGGGTGTCGGCATATGTCTCGAAATGGGTATTCGAGTCCGGGTCGTATTTGTACAAGGCCTCCATGAGTCCAAGCGACCCCGCGCTCATGAGTTCCTCGGGATCGATGTGCGTCGGGAGTTTCGCCTTGAGACGCAAGGCCTGGATCTTGATCTTCAACCCGTAAACGCTGACTATCTCTTTTTGGGTTCCGGGATCGAGATCGGCAAAGGGGATGCGCTGTTCTTCAAGAACGGCCCAGGGTTTATTCATTGAAAAGGAGTTTTTTCCAGAAGAATTTTATGTTGCCATCGAGTTTTTGTGGTCGTTCCCAACCGGTGATCCGTTTGGCCGCTTGGGAGATGTGTTTGGCGGCCTCGCTGTTCGGCGCGGATTCCGAAAAAGGAATCTGATCCGTTACCGCTTTTCTGACCACTTGATCAAGTGGTATGTAGCCTAGAAAATCCAGGGAGACCCCACTTAAAAAATGATCACACGCCTCGTAGAGCTTGGCAAAGACATTTTTGGCCTCTTTCTGGTCCGAAACCATGTTCACGAGGACCCGGAAATGTTCGACGCCATGGCTGAGTTTCAGGACCTTGATCAAGGCGTAGGCGTCCGTCAATGAGGTCGGCTCGGGGGTCAGGATCACAAGACGTTCCTGCACCGCAAGGTTGAAGTACAGGACGTTGTCGTTGATCCCCGCGCCGGTGTCCACGATGAGAAAGTCGGTGGTCTCCTCAAGATAGTCCATGGATTCGAGGAGTTCGAGCTTTTGTCCCGTGGAAAGCGAGAGCATGGAACTCACTCCGGATGCCGCGGGCAGGATGGAGAACCCGTACGTGGTCTTGAAAAGGATTTTGTCGAGCGGGGTCTGTTCGTGAAAGAGGTGGAAGAGGTTGTGTTCGGGAGCAAGGCCAAGGATGACGTCCACATTGGCCAGCCCCAGATCCGCGTCGAGGAGTATGACACGTTTGCCGAGTTTTTGGAGCTGATAGGCCAGGTTGACCGAAATATTGGTCTTGCCGACGCCGCCCTTGCCGGAGGTCACGGAGAATACCAGGGGGAGATTGCCGTTCATGTCAGATTGTCCTTGTGCGTGTTGTCAGATGCCTGCGTGTTCCGTTCGGTCGACGGGAAACGGTCACCGGACCGTTGGGAGTTGGTGTTTGAAAAGGAGACGCCAGACATCCTCGTTCGAGGCCTTGGCTGTAGTGTTCCTGAGCCCGGGTCCAAAGGCGAGGAGCGAAATGGGTAATCCCGTGGTAAAACTTTGGTTCACAAGGTCCCCATAGGTACATGCTTCGTCGAGTTTCGTCCAGATGATGCTCATGGTGCCGGGGGTCTGGAAGCGCTTGACAAAAGCGTCCTGCTGGTTCCTTGCGTAGAGGGGACTCAAAACGAGATGGAACCGAATACTCCTTGCTATGCCCGGACATTCCGCCTCCATCCAGTTGGACAGTGTCTCCGTGCTCGACAGCCCCGGCAGGTCGACGAGTATCCTGTCGTAGTCGTTTTTCCGGGCGACAAGTTGTTCCCAATCTCTGTCCGTCTTCAAATCCTGATAGAAGAATCCCGAGATGTCTGCATAGTGTTTCAGGAAAAGTCGTCCCTTGCCGTGATAGTGGTCCCCGTTGGCAATGCAGATTTTCGCCGACGGAGTGTTCCGTTTCATGGCCAGGGCGATGCGCAAGAGCGTGCTTGTCTTGCCGCACCCATAGGGTCCTGCCAGGGCGTGGATGGTGCCGCTCGCATCGGAGTCCATCCATGCGTTGGTTTTCATGATACCGCCGAGCACATGCAGTGGGGACCTTTTCACGTCCTCGACAAGCCGTTTCCAAATGGTGAACAGACAATGGGAGGACACCCCCTCCTTTTCAAGGTACTGGATCACCTGCCTCTGTTTCGAGGGGAGCTGGTCGAGGTCCATTTTGGGGCGGAGGACGCTTAAACACTGTTCGCGCAGCTCCGCCCATTCCCGCTGCATGGCCTGCCAGTCCATATTTCCCTGTGCGGGCGGGGGATTGTTGGTGGGCTGCTCGTTGGCGGGCATGTCGCTTTCAAGGGCGGCCATGACCTCGCAGATCTTGCGCCCACCGACCGTTTTGGTCTGGGTGCTCAAGATGACCGCATCGGGCCCGAGATCGTTTTTGATCTTGGCCATGACCGCGCTGTTGGTTGTGCCCTGAAAGGTTTTAACGTGCATTCTTCAGACTCACGGTTGCAATGGATTCAAGACGGATATCCGCCGGGATTTCGGCCTGGGAAAGGACCGGAAGGGTCGGGATGAATCTGGTAACGAGCTGGGCCAGGTGTGGACGCACGGCCGGGCTTGTCAAAAGGACCGGCTGGCCGTCTGCGACGACCGTGTTCTCTGCGGCCTGGTTGATCGCCTGGATGACCGCCTGGGCCGTTCCCGGTTCCATGGCCAGGAATGTTCCCTGGTCCGTCTGGCGAAGGCTCGACTGGAATTCCTGTTCGATGTCCGGACCAAGGGTCAGGATGTGCAGTGCTCCGCTTTGTTCCCCGAGGTAGGGACGGACGATGGTTCTTGAGAGGCGTTGGCGCACGAATTCCGTCAGTTGGTCGGGGTCCTTTATCGATTGGCCGTAGTCGGCCAGGGCCTCGGCGATGGTCAGCATGTCCCTGATGGAGATGTTTTCCCGTACCAGGTTTTGCAGGACTTTCTGCACGGATCCAAGGGTCAGGATGTTGGGTACGAGTTCCTCGACGACCTTGGGCGATCGCTGGGCGAGATTGTCGAGCAGGGTCTGGACCTCCTGGCGTCCCAGGAACTCGTGCAGGTTGCGCCTGAATATCTCTGTTAGATGGGTGGCGATGACCGTCGATGGGTCGACTACGGTGTATCCGGCGACCATGGCCTCTTCCTTACGGGCCTCGGGTACCCAAACCGCGGGAAGGTTGAAGGCCGGTTCCAAGGTTTCCACGCCCTTGATTTTGTGCTTGGCATCGCCGGGATCCATGGCCAGGAGATGGTCGATGAGGATCTCTGCCTGGCCGACCCGGTTGCCCTTGACGAGCAGTGCATATTCGCCGGGCTTTAGTTCCAGATTGTCCCTGAGATGCAGCGAGGGAATGATCACACCCATATCCAGGGCGAATTGGCGTCTGATGGAACGGATTCTCGAGAGCAGATTCCCGTTTTGCTCTTCATCCACGAGAGGAATGAGTCCGTAGCCGACCTCGAGCTCCATGAGGTCGAGGGGGAGCAGTGACTTGACCTCTTCGGGGCTGTCCAGACTTGGCTTGGCCTGTGCCTTTTCCTTGGCCTGGGCTTCCTGATCGTCCTTTGCGCTCGGGCCGAGTTGGGCCAGACCGAAGAGGGCCGCTGAAATGATCAGAAAGGCCAGGGTGGGCATGCCCGGGATCAGGGCGAAAAGGAGCAGGACGGAGGCGACCAGGCGCAATGCCCTGGGCTGGTAGGTCAACTGGGCGATGAATTCCTCGCCCATCTTGGCTTCGGCAGCCGCCCGGCTGACAATGATACCTGCCGATGTGGAGATGATGATCGAAGGAATTGTCGAGACGAGTCCGTCACCGATGGTCAACAATGTATATGTCTGTGCAGCCTCCATCCAGGACATGTCCTGCTGCAGGACACCGATGAAAAGTCCGCCGATGATGTTGATCGCCGTGATGAGTATTCCGGCCATGACATCCCCTTCGACGAATTTTCCGGCACCGTCCATGGCCCCGTAGAAATCCGCCTCCCGGCGCATGTCGTTGCGTTGGTTCTTGGCCTGTTCCTCGTCGATGAGTCCGGAGTTCAGATCGGCCTCGATGGACATCTGCTTGCCGGGCATGGCGTCGAGCGTGAACCTGGCCGCTACCTCGGCGATCCTTGTCGTACCTTTGGTGATGACCATCTTGTTCAGGGCGAACAAAATGAGGAAGATGACCACACCGACAACATAGTTGCCGCCGACCACGAATTGTCCAAAGGCCTGGATGACCTTGCCGGCGGCCGCGGTGCCTTCCCCGCCGTGCAGAAGGATCACCCTGGTCGTGGCGATGTTCAGCCCGAGGCGGAGAAGTGTTGTTACAAGGAGCAGGGACGGAAAGATGGAAAATTCGAGGGGCGATTTCAGAAACATGGCCGTGACAAGAATGACGAGTCCGAAAGAAATATTGAAGGCGAGCAGGACATCGAGGACGATTGTCGGCATGGGGATGAGCATGACGAAAAGGATGACCACCACCCCGCCGGCAAGCATAACATCGCCCTGTTTGGCGAACTTCGAATAATCGAATGAAAAGGATGTCTTTGCTGTTGCCATATATTTGACGCCCTATATTGTCCGGTTTTTGTTCCGCAAGATCACTTGCGCTTGTTGGTATTGAATACCTGGGCAAGGATTCCCGCCACGGCCTGGAACATTTCTTCGGGAATCATGTCGCCTACTTCCACACTCTTATACAAGGCACGTGCCAGGGGTTTGTTTTCTCTGATGGGAATGTTGTTCTCGTGGGCGATCTCCCTTATCCGCATGGCCACATGGTCAGCCCCCTTGGCCAGAATGAGCGGGGCCGGAGCCTCGGTCGGATTGTATTTGATGGCCAGGGCGAGATGGGTCGGGTTGGTGATGACCACATCGGCATCGGGCACCTTTTGTATCATCCGTTGCTGGGAGACGGCGAGCATTTTTTGTTTCTGCTGGTTTTTCACCTTTGGATCGCCTTCGGACTGTTTTTGTTCGTCCTTGACCTCATCCTTGCTCATCTTCAGGTTTTCCTCGTAATCCCATCGTGTGTAGATGAGATCGCCGATCCCGATGATGGTCATGGGAATAAGGGCATAGATGGCCATCTTGGCCCCGACCGAGAGCATGTGGATAGCGATGCCTTCCGGGGACTTGTAGAACACCGGGGCGAGTTTGAAGAACTCCGCTTTGAGGACGATATAGGGGGCGATGGCCACTGCCGCGGCCATGAGAACGCTTTTTATCAACCTGACAACGGTTTGGATATCGAAAAAAATCTTTTTGATCCCGGTAAATATGTTCAGTTTGAGTTTTGGCTTGAGGACCTTGGATGACCACAGCCGCCCCACCTGTAAGCGCATGACCAGATAGGCGATAAATGCCAAAAAGAGCAGGGTGGGCACGAGCATGTAGGCCAGGGCCTTGCTCACGTAGAACAGGAGTTCGTAGATGTTTTCCGGGGTGAATCGCGTGTCCATTCCGGGGCCGAAAAACCAGTGCATCAGGATGCGCATCTGCCGGTAGTAGAAGCCGATGGTCAGGAAAAGGGCCAATACGCCGCCCATGAGCAATACCGCCTTGGAAAGCTCCTGGCTCTTTGGTACATTGCCTTCCTCGCGGGCTTTATCGCGCCGTTTGGGTGTGGCTTTTTCGGTTTTGCTCGGATCGCTCTGGGGCATGGCTTGGAATGGTCAGTGGTTTTTTCGGCTCAAACACAGACAGGCGCGTGGAGGAAGGGAACGCTATTTTGGAACAGGGGCCAGAATGGCTCGGTACGTCGGTTCGATGGCCGTGACGAAATCGGTCATGAGCATGGAGACGATGCTAAAAAGGATCCCGAGGAACAAAAAGCCCACGGTTATTTTTATGGGGAATCCGACGATGAGAACGTTCATCTGCGGTGCGGCCCGTGAAATCAGGGCCAGTGAGAGGTCGACAAGAAAAATGGCGATCATGACCGGCGCGGCGATCTTGACCGCCAGAACAAAAATTTGACCGGAAAAATCGAGGATCCCTTTGTACATATGCGGGGTGATGACCATTCCACCGGGGGGGATGAATTTAAAACTCAAGGAGAGGGCGTGCAGAAGATAGAGATGGCCGTTGACGCAAAGGAAGGTCAACAGGGCGATCATATAGAGAAAATGCGAGGCTACTGATTCAGACATGCCGCTGTCGGGGTCGACAACGTTGACCATGGAAAAACCCATCTGGAAACCAATGATCGTTCCACCTGTTTGCAGGGCGGCGAACAAAAATCTGACGACCAGCCCAATGGTCAGCCCGAGGAGCAGCTCCGACAAAAGCATGAGCACAATGGAAAAGGGATGGCCTGGAAAGCTGACGCCTTCAAAGGACAGGGTCGGCCACAATGCGAAGCTAAGGAGCAGGCAGGTCGCACCCTTGACCATTTTAGGAACCCCTTCCCCCCCGAAAAACGGCAGCAGGAAAATGAGCAGGCTGATCCTGAAGAAGGTGAGCAAAAAGCTCAATATGGATGCGGGATCGAAATGGAAAAGGTCCATGAATACCCTTCTAGCAATTCATGGACCAGAGAAAGACGTGGAATAAAGAGCTACTCAACGATGTACCTAAACGGGTTGACGGGGACACCGTTGAGGCGGACCTCGTAATGCAGGTGTGGACCGGTGCTGCGCCCGGTATTGCCGACATAGGCAATGAGCTCGCCGCGTTTGACACGCGCCCCCTTTTTGACGGCATATTTGTGCAGGTGGGCATAGCGGGTGACGATCCCGTTGCCGTGATCGACCAGAATGTTTTTACCGTACCCGTGGTCTTTCCTAATCTGGACCACTCTTCCACCGGCTGTTGCGTGGATAGGAGTTCCTGTGGGGGCGGAAATGTCGAGTCCTTTGTGGAATTCCCTGCGGCCGGTAAACGGAGAACGCCGGTAGCCGAACTTGGAGGTCAGCCACCCTTTGGTCGGCCATATGGAGGGTGTTCTGGCCAGCAAATCCTTTTTCTCAAGCATGAAGGAGATGATTTCCTGCTGCTTGATCTCCTCAAGTTTGGCCTCGGTGTTGAGGTGGTCGATGAAGTCATGCATTTTTCTCACAAGACGTTCACTACGGTAGTGTGGCAAAAAATCGTTTTTGATTTTTTTGGGATGGGGGCCGCCCCGGTTGATTATGTTCGCGCTGTGCGGGCCCTGGTCGAGATTGGCCATGACACGTATCTTGGTGTTGAGTTCCTGCATCTGCTCGATTTCGTTGGCCAGCCGCTGGATTTTGCCGCTGAAGCTGACGAGCTGTGTCCGTTGCTCCTCGTTTCTTTTCGATAGGCCGGCCAGTTCACGCTCGGCATGACGATTTCCGGACCAGCCCTTGTAGAAATAGAGATTTGAGGCGACGAGTCCCGTGATGAAGAGAATAAGAACGCAAAATATCCAGCCGCGGCAGCATAGCTGCCGGCATGTAGCACCCGATCCGCTAAAGACGACTATTTTATATTTACTGGTAATCATGGACATAGGTTGGCGGCCCGATCCGCTTTTTGGCTGTGTAGAGTGTTTTTTTGTATGATTTTGAAATGATATCCATGGATTGCTATGAAATCCTAAGCGTTTCGTCAAGCTGCCACCGCCGCAATCCGTTATATATGTTCTTTTTCAGTGTCGGGTTGTCCTGGGTGATGTTTTCAATCCATTTTTTTGTCTGGGTCCGTTTTGTCGTCGTGGCCGACGGGCAGGATGTTGCCGTTATGGGAAACCCCCATTGTCTGGCCGCTGTGGAGATAGTTTTTTCGTCGACAAGGAGCAGGGGGCGGATGAGGGTCAGGCTGCCGCCAAAATAGCTTTCGCACGGCGATAGCCCGCTGACCTTTCCGGTCTGGAAGATGTTCATGAAGAACGTCTGCACCAGATCGTCGCTATTGTGTCCGAGGGCGAGGTGGGTGAGGTTGTATGTCCGGCAGAGATCGAAGAGGTGTTTGCGCCTGAACCAGGAACAGAAAAAACAGGGAGAGTTCTTCGTGTTTTCCGGTGAATGGGCCCTTGGGCCATAGTTGGTCAGGTCGATATGTGCCGGGACCTTGCGTTTTTTCAGCCACTCGGCAAGTGGTGTGTGCTCGTCCGGATCAAACCCCGGATTGAGATGCAAGGCCATGATTTCAAAGCGGTAGGGCAGGATCCTTTGGCGCATACGCAGCGCCTGGAGCATGACCCAGCTGTCCTTTCCGCCGGAAACGGCAATCCCGACACGGGCTCCTTTATGGAGCATCGAGGTTTGCTGGACCAGTTTACCGCTTTTGCCGATACAGGTTCTTTGGGCGAACCGCAGTTTTTTACGTTTTTGCATGGTCCTAAAAGTGACTGGAGGCATTGACTTTTGTCCATGTCTCGTTATTTCTTGACGTGGAAATGTATGTACCCACGAACCATGGGGCAGCAATCCTGTGGTTGCTATGTGGCATGCCTTTTGGCTCCTTAACGAATGGTTCTTGCTTGGTGATGTGCGCCGATGGGCTTTTCCGCCGGTCAAAAAAAATCCCCTCCAACAAGACGGAAAGGGCTGACGGTGGCGTGCTCATCTCCGTCCCCCATGGGAGCGGTGCATTTGCCCTTTTACCCCGGAGAGATGTTATGGCTTTTTTTGTCAACGACGATAAGTTCCCCGATGCTTCCGATGGCCAGGTCATCCACGTCGATCGGGATCGGTGTGATGGATGTGCCATGTGCGTGGACACCTGTCCGACCAACGCCCTGGAGATACTTCCAAACCGCAACCGACCGGGAAAGCATGTGGTTTTCGTTCATCCCAAGCTGTGCAAGGGGTGTGGTGTCTGCCAGGCCACCTGTCCCAAAGAGGCCCTTTTCCTGCCCGGTTTGAGCCCTGCAAACATACGCGACTTTATCACGATAGCCGTTGATGAGGCCTGTCAGGCCCCGGCCGGTTGACCGGTTCGCCCCCATATTAACCGTCTGGACGAGTGGTTGCGCAGGAGCATTGGGGCTCTTGGAACCCTGCGGCGATTCCAATGCCCGGCTAGGCCGGTGTCACGGGAATTGCCCCGTCCCCTGGGGTGGCGTTGGATTAGAGGTTGACATCCAAAGAGCTGCCCCCTATTTTTATTTGTTTTCCACGTCAACAATAAAGTCAGCGCGCCGGGTCGCTGGTTAAAAATATCGTGTGTTCAGGGTTCTGGACGCCCGATTGTTTTTTTGCCGGACCCAAAGGAGGTCAAATGGCGAGAATTACGGTCGAGGATTGCCTTGCCAAGGTGAATAATAGGTTTATGGTCTGCCAGATGGCCATTGAACGGGTCAAACAGTATCGCGAGGGGTATAGCTCCCTTGTCAAATGCGACAACAAGGAAGTGGTCACTGCCCTGCGGGAAATCGCCGCAGGAAAGGTACGCCCGGCCACTTCTTCAGACCCGGAGTAAGGACGAGGAAGGAAATTTATGTCCAAGAGGGATTATTACGAGGTACTCGGGGTGGCCAACGGGGCCCCCAAGGAAGAGATAAAAAAGGCCTACCGGAAAATGGCCTTGAAATACCATCCGGATCGCAATCCAGACGATCCCGAAGCCGAGGCCATGTTCAAGGAGGCCGCCGAGGCCTACGAGGTCCTGGGCGACGACGCCAAGAGGCAGCGCTACGACCAGTTCGGCCATGCCGGTCTTGGAGACAACGGGTATGAAGGGTTCAGTTCCACCGAGGATGTCTTCAGCGCCTTTGGGGATATTTTCGGGGATATTTTTGGTTTTGGACATTCCGGACGCGGGCCGCGCCCCCAGGCCGGGGCCGATCTGCGATACAACCTGACCATTTCTTTCCGTGAAGCGGCCAAGGGAATGGAGGCCAAGCTCAAGATCCCCAAAAGGGAGACCTGTGACGAATGCGGTGGGACCGGTGCAGAGCCCGGAACATCTGCGGAAACCTGCCGGCAGTGTAACGGTCAGGGGCAGGTATACCAGAGCCAGGGATTTTTCCGTATAGCCGTTGCCTGTCCAGTATGCCATGGCCGTGGAGAGATCATCACCCATCCGTGTTCCAAATGTCGGGGGCGCGGCCAGATCAACGTGAACAAGGAACTCAGTGTTCGCATTCCTGCAGGGGTGGACAACGGGAGCCGGCTGCGCCTGCGTGGTGAGGGAGAGCCCGGTGCCAATGGCGGGCCGCACGGTGATCTGTATGTTGTCATCTACGTGGAAGAGGACAAGGTCTTCAAACGCCATGGCCAGGACCTGATCACTTCTGCGGAAATTTCCTTTGTGCAGGCGGCCCTTGGTGTCCGTATCGAGGTTCCCACCCTTGATGATCCCGTTCCCATGGACATCCCCAAGGGAACACAGAGTGGAACCGTGTTGCGGCTCAAATCCATGGGCATTCCCTATCTGAACAATGGACAGAAGGGAGATTTGCTTGTGGAGGTCAATGTGCTCACTCCAACTCGGTTGTCCAAGCGCCAGGAGGAGTTGCTCACGGAATTCGAGCAACTCGAGCAGGAAAAACCTATGGAGAAGGTCAAGGGATTCTTCCGCAAGAAAGCGAAAAAAACCAAAAAGGCCATGGGTGACTAGATATGGAAGAGGGGCTGACACATGTCGGTGTGGACGGCAATGTGACCATGGTGGATGTGGGGGATAAACCCGATACCCTGCGTAGAGCCGTTGTTGGGGTGAGCGTTATCGTCAATGAACGGACCATGGATCTTTTGTCCCAAGAGGCATTGCCCAAGGGAGACGTCCTGACGACCGCCAAGATAGCCGGTATCCAGGCGGCCAAGAAGACATGGGAACTCATCCCCATGTGCCATCCGTTGCTCCTGAGCTACCTCGATGTCCGTTTCGAGGTTGACGGGGCTAAAAACACCATCCATATCCAGGCCGAGGCCAGGACCACTGCCGGGACCGGAGTGGAGATGGAGGCCCTGGTGGCGGCCCAGTGTGCGGCCATGACCATCTATGACATGTGCAAGGCAGTACAGCGGGATATTCTCATTACCGATTGCAAACTGCTCCATAAAAGTGGCGGCAGAAGCGGGACGTATGAATATGCTGGAAAATAGAAGATCAACGTAATCCTTGTTTTTTTTACAGGAACAAAAAAGACCGGGCCGTGTACGCATGGCCCGGTCTTTTTTGTAGTATCTTCGATACGTGGTGACGGGCTGTTTGGTGTAGAGCCGTCTTTGCAGTTTTGAAACCAAGGATCGATCAAAGAGTATATGGCAACAGATGGTTGATCAGGTATCAGTAATTCCCGGTAAAAATAGTCATAAACGCAATCATTCCGGATAGATTCGTATGTGCTATTTACGGGTCGCCCCCCTGTCGTTCCCCCCCCTGCTCGAGAAATGTACTCCGTTTTTCAAAAAATAACGCAGGAGTTTTTCCCCATCTTCCAGCGGAGCTGAAATCCAGAATCCCCGTCGGTCCTTGCAAAAAATATAATGCACTTGTCCCATCAAAAAAAAAGGACTTACAGCAAAAAACTGTAAGTCCTTTTTTTTCTTGGTGCGCCCGGCAGGATTCGAACCTACGACCCTCTGATTCGTAGTCAG
>NZ_JBUDSQ010000052.1:0-19509 GCF_054921335.1 Desulfoplanes sp.
GAGTGCAACCTTGCCAAGGTTGAAGTCGCGGGTTCAAATCCCGTTTCCCGCTCCAACATTCGGCGGCATAGCCAAGTGGTAAGGCAGAGGTCTGCAAAACCTTTATTCTCCAGTTCAAATCTGGATGCCGCCTCCAAGCGCGGGAATAACTCAGCGGTAGAGTGCAACCTTGCCAAGGTTGAAGTCGCGGGTTCAAATCCCGTTTCCCGCTCCAGGAAATCAAAAGGCCGGATTGTATCCGGCCTTTTCCTTTTGTAAAGTCTGCGGCCCGATCCCGGCGAACGTACATCGGCCCGGACAATCCATGCAGTGGCCGGGCCCTCGCACCGGCCCTGTCGCATGAGGATACCCCCATGGCCCCTTCTCTCCCCCCGGAAGACGCATCCCTCGGAGACCTTCTCGCCCTTGCTCGACAGCGTTTCTCCATTGTTTTCAAGCCGGTCCGTATCGGCGAGCATACCCTCGAGATCACCCATATTGCAAACATGACTGAATACCTGGACCGGCTGGCAGATCAGTCCAGGCAGGGAAAATCCATCGAGCTGCCCCTGTGGGCCAAGATATGGCCCGCCTCCACCCTCCTGGCCCTGACCATGGCCCAGATCCCTCCCTCCAGGGACAAGCGGGTCCTGGAAATCGGAGCCGGCATGGGTATTCCGGGCCTCGTTGCCGCAGCCCGAGGATTCTCCACGACAATCTCGGACACCAATGAAGACGCCCTGCTCTTTACTCGGATCAACATCCTCAAAAACGATCTCCAGGAAAAGGCCACGTCCCTGCCCCTGGACATACGAACCCGGGATGCGGACGTTCCCTTTGATCTCATCCTGGGTTCCGAGCTGTCCTATCCCACGGATCATACCGCACAGACGATCCGCTTCCTGCGCAACTCCCTGGCCCCCGAGGGGATGGCCCTGCTCGCTCGGGACGGATCCCGCAAGGAAAATGAATTCTTCTCCCAAGCGGCCCCCTTCTTCCACATCGGCATCAAACAGATCGGCTACAATGGATCCGGAGAAACCACTCCCTTCCAGGCCGACCTGTACCGCCTCACTCCCAAAAACGAGGTCAATGCCCAATGATCACCCTGGGTTCCTGTCCCAAGGCGTATCACAAGGATCTGGACAAGGCCTGTTCCCCGGCTGAAACCGTTGCCCGGGTGCGACAGGCCCTTGCCCACAGCGGTCTGACCATCCTCGCGGAAAACCGAAGGATCGACACGGGCCGCCTGGGCATTCCCGTGTTCATGTCCATCTGCGGAGAGGACGCCAAGGCGGTCATGCCCGGACGCAAACAGATGGGCAAAGGAGCTTCGTCGGACCAGGCAGAGGCCTCGGCCCTCATGGAGCTCATGGAACGCTACGGATTTTTCACCCTCTGGAGGGACGAATCCCGATTCTCCTCCCTGACCTGGTCACAGGCCATGGAGGCCTTCGGACACTGCCTCATTCCCGTCGAACAGATTCTGCATTCGGTCAACGACTCCTGCACCCCCCAGCGGGGGCGTGAGATCCTTGACCTCATTCCATGGAAATTTTGCAAGGTTCTCGACCTGGCGACCAACCGCGAGGTCGTGGCTCCCCTGGACTGGTTCAGACTGATCAACGAGTACAACGGCTCTTCGGCCGGAAACACGGATACCGAATCCATTCTCCAGGCCACCTGCGAACTGATCGAGCGCCATGTCAGCGCCCTGGCGGACCGTGACCATCCAGCACTGCCGACCATTGCCATCCGTCCCGGCGACGACACGGTCCTCAAGGACCTCATGGACAAATTCCATGCACAGGGAATCGAGGTCGTCCTCAAGGACATGACCTGCGGCATGCCACTGCCGACCGTGGCGGCCATGGCCTACGACCCGAACACGTTTCCGGAAAAAAGCGAGATCGTTTTCACTGCGGGCACGGCGACCTCCCCGGCCAAGGCGGCCATCCGGGCCCTGACCGAAGTGGCCCAACTGGCGGGCGATTTTGGCAGCAAGACGACCTACGAACCCTCCGGCCTTTCCAAATACCACACCCTCGAGGAGGCCGCCTGGATCAAGCAGGGTCCTGGATGCACCCTTGCCGACCTCCCCTGCGCGGCATCCCGGGACATAGGCCGCGAACTCGAACATACCGTCAGGGCTCTGACCGAGCAGGGCTACTCCGTCTACAGTGTGGCGACGACCGTCGAAAATCTGGGCATTCCCACCCACTACACCTTTGTCCCGGGTTTTGCATTTAGGGAACGCACACCCTATGCCTCGCTGGGGATGCTCACAGGCAAACGGATCATTGAAACATCCCCAACGGATGAGGCCGGGAACAAACTGGACCGGCTGGAAGAGCTCTGTCCCGACGCCCATTTTCTGCCATTCTTCCGGGCCCAGCTTGCCCTCAACCAGGGATACCCGGAAATGGCCCACCCACTCTTCGCCCTGTCCGAGGAAATCCAGCCCGACAATGAGAACAGGGCCATGTCCGCCTTTTACCAAGGCCACTGCCTGACCCAGATGGAGGATTGGTCGGGGGCGGTTCCCCATATCGAGCGGGCGATCGGCCTCCAGAACAATGTCAAAGAGTATCACAACCTCCATGGTGTCTCCCTGTTCAAACTCGGTCGATTTGACAGGGCCGTTGCCTGCTTCCGACATGCCCTCGCCCTTGACGCGGGATCTGCCATGGATATGGCCAATCTTGGATTGTGTTACGAAAAGCTGGGCAAAAACGACCGGGCCGTTGCCTGCTTACAGGAGGCGGTTACCATGGATCCAGACATTGCTTTTGCTTGGGAACACTTGATGGGCCTCGTTTCCTAAACGGAATCCGGCCTAATTTTTTCCATAAAATCCTTCCCGAAAATCGTTGACAAAGAACACCGTTGACATCTATTGGGATGAAGTCTTTTTTCAAGCGCTCTTTTCCAACCCCCCGGTATCTTTTGGATGACGAAATATGTCATTCTTCTCTTGCAGGAAGAAGATTCTTCGTCTATACACCGAAAGCGGAAGCGCATCCATGGTTCGTAAAATGACGGCTCTATCGGACATTTTTGAGGCCTGGCGCAACATAGCTTTAAGAGAGAACGTTGGTACAGCAGATTAGCAGTACGGTGATACTCGTTAATCTCAATAATCATTTAAGGAGGTTATTCGTATGGCAATGGTCGAATATGAGGGCAAGCAGTTTGATGTCGATGAAGACGGTTTCCTGTTGAGCTTTGAACAGTGGAGCCCGGAATGGGTGGACTTTGTCAAAGAAAGCGAAGGTATCAAAGACGTTACCGACGAGCATCAGAAGGTTCTCGATTTTCTTCAGGACTACTACAAGAAGAATGGTATCGCTCCTATGGTTCGTATCCTTTCCAAGGTCACCGGTTTCAAGCTGAAACACATCTACGAGCTGTTCCCCTCCGGACCTGGCAAGGGAGCCTGTAAGATGGCCGGTCTTCCCAAGCCCACCGGCTGCGTATAGTCAAACATTTTGTTTGGAAGCAAAAAAGGACGGTTTTCTGACCGTCCTTTTTTTTGTTTGCAATTCCGTCACGCGTCCCGTTATCGGAATGCTCCCCGGATTAGCGGGAATGGTCCTCGAGATATTTTTTACGTTTTTTATCAAACCGCATGGTCGTCCAAATAGCCGCCCCTCCAAGGGCACAGATGGAGGCCACGATAATGACCACCTTGTGGATGAGCCATTTCTGCTCACTGAGCGCCTGCCCCCAGGGCTGCCCGGTCTTGAGCCCCCACATGGTCAGCAAGGGCACAATGGCGATAGAAAGGACCAGGCAGGTCAACTCTATCCATAAAAAATTCTTTCCGAACAAAAGGGCAAAAAGCGTGCTGTCCCGAATAAATACCAGACTCTTGAGATGCTCGCGCAGTCGCTCCAGGGCACTGGCCGCCCTCGCCATAGCCCCATGTCCCTTCTTGAAGCTGTCGGGATGATAGAGATTCAGACGTCCGATGGCGTTCAAGTCCCGAATACACGCATTGAAATCTTTGTTGAACCCGCTCAGATATCTTGAAAAGGGAAACCAACCGGCTTCTTTTTGTATCTCCTCGAGTTCGGCATACATCTCACGACAATCCAGGTGCAATTCCTTGATATCTTTTTCCACCCGCTTTTGGATATCCGCATTCAGACCCGAGCTGGCCCTGGCGACATGGACCAAATGCACATAGTTTTCCTTGTCCTTGTGCTTAAGCATAGAGGCAATACGTTCCTTGAACCCGTCATGTGCCGGGTGGTCCTCGGAAAACCACTGCTCGACGGTTTTGCTCAAGCCATCGCTGTCCTTGAGGCATAGCTGGGCGGACTTTTGGGCACCCATCCAGGGTTTCCACAAGCCGGTCATCAGATGCAGGTGTCCCCTTTCAAGCTCCGGGTCGATGAGGATCAGATTCATGTACCGTGGATCCTCTTTGACAAGATCGAGAAATATGCCCAGGGCCTGCTCGGCAAATCCCGTTTTTACCAAACAAGCCCCCTGGCGATATCTGGCCTCCAGCATGGCCGGACTGTGTTTGACGGCATCCCTGTACAAGCGCATAGCCTCGTCGTATTCTAGCTGTGTTTCATGCAGCCGCGCCCGTAGGTAGATATGGTAAGATTTGTGCAAAGAGGTGAAACAGAATTCCTCGGCCTCCTTCCAGGAGGCGAGCGCGTTCCGGGGATGTCCCTTTTCGAGACTGATAAATCCCATCAGGGTTTTTGCCTTGTAATGCCGGGGACTGCTCTGGATGAATGTATCCAGCTTATCGAGCGCCCCTGCTGGATCCCCATTGCGGAACCGGTGCAGGGCAGCCCATGCACTGTCCTCTTCCTGTCCCCCCACCTCCTTGAGCCCACGTGGCCAATCCTTGCCCTTGCTCCTCCAAACGAGACGCATAGTCCGTATTTGGCTGGGGACATTGATCTCCAAAAAAGCCGCCATAACCACGGAGTGGGGGTCCTTGTTTCCCTGCAAACAATCCTTGACCCCCTCCACCCCCTCCTCGCCGAGCTTCTGGTCTATGGCATCGAGGGCCTGACGGATTTGGTCGAGATCCAATTCCGCCAGATCATCATGGACACCGCTGTTTAAATTGCGCAGCACCCGTGTCGGACACTCAGCCGGACGATGGTTGCGCAATCCACAATAAAAACAGGGCGGATTGTCCCCATCCAAGGCATGGTGTGGCAAAAAGACCTTCAAATTGCCCACGCCCCCCTCCTGCCCCTCTTGGCTGCGGTGCATCTTGACCAGGCTGTCCAGATTACTCTTTCCCTTGAAAGGGGAGAGCCTTCCCATGGGCACAAAGGACCGGCCCAGCTGGAACACGGTCTTCAATGGAAAATGGATAAAATCCGACTCCAAAAAATCCCAAGGGATACCAAGCTTTTTGGGCAATCCCTTCCCAAAATGGTGGTGTTCCTTTTCCAGACCCACATATATGCACGGCCAGGGTTTGACCTCCTCTTCCTTGCCCGAAAGAATATCCATGAGCTCCAGGCAAAGGGTCTGCAACCCCTGGTATGTCTTGCAGTAAAGGACCACCTCCGTCTCTTCCGTGTACAGATACTTGATTTTGAGTTGGTCAAAGAGCTTTTTGAGACGGCTGGAATACATCCTCCACCCGTCGACGAAATCACGGGCACGGGCATTGCCCACAGGCTTGATCAACAGGAACCAGGCCAGGTAGGTGGAATAATCCATACCCGTATCGACCTTGAACGTATTCCAGGACCCTCCGGCAAGATCCGCCCGCTGGACTTGATCGAAGTGGAGTCCGGGGACACGGCGGGTTTCCACATCCACCTGGGGAGCGACGAGGATATCCAGTTCCTTGGGCACTGGAACACTCTGTTTTACCAAGGCGGGATCAACGGCCATATCCACGGAAAAATCATAGGCCACCAAGAGTTTGGCCGGAAAGACCTCGATAAAAATGACCAGAGGGTTGATCTGGGACCATCCATATATTCTGGCCAATCCCTTGAGCACCTCCTTGCCGGGAAAAAACCATAGGGCCTGTTCCTTTTCCTCGGCAAGTATCCACCCACCATAGCTGGACAATGTTTGGCTCACCGCATCCGACAGGGAGTCTTGCCAGACCAACCAGACAGCGTGCCCGTTGGCCACGACAACGGCCTGTTCCTTTTTCTTCAGCTGTGAAACAAGGGAAGAGAGATGGTACACGATAGGATTTCCTTTGTAGTGGATGGGAGCATGCTAGTTGGACGGTGTCTCCGGGGAGGAACTACGCTCGTCGATCCATGGAGCAAGAAGCCGGTGTACGCGTGAGGCCTCACCGACCCGCCCCCGTTTCAGACACCCTTGGATGTAGATCCGGGCCTTGCATCTGAGCATCCCCAAAAGCTCCCGCCTGTCAACGCCAACAACCCCGTTTCTTTCAAGAAGATTGCGCATGGCATACAACCGGTAGAGATCGAGACCGATGATCTTTCCCGAAAGCTGGTCAGACCGGCCCCCCGTCTTGACCACCAGTGGTTCGGGGACAAGTCCGACGGGATAGCGCAGACAGGTCTTGAGCCAGAGATCGTAGTCCTCACAGGCGATCAATGATTCATCGAACGGTCCGACACGGTCCCAGAACGAGCGGGAAAACATGACACACGAGGGGCTTATGAGACAGAGGCCAAGGGAGGGGGCGAAAAACCATCCGGAAAACTTGGCGTGGATATGCTTGGGATTGACCCGTTTTCCCCTGCGCACCCATATCTCTTGGGTCTGTGCGATATGGAACCCGCCTTCCTGCATGAACCGCAATTGGCGCTCGAGTTTTGTGGGCAGCCAGTAATCATCGGAATCAAGGAGGGCGATATACCGTCCCCGGGCATGCGCTGACCCGAGGTTTCTGGCCGCACTGACCCCTTTATTTTCCTGACTGAATACCCTAAGACGTGGATCCTCGATCCGGCATGCACGGTCGAGAGTGTCGTCGGCAGACCCGTCATCAACCAGAAGGACCTCCAGGTCCGTCCAGGTCTGGTCAAGCGCCGAGGCGACCGCTTTGGCAACAAGTCCGGACCGATTGTGGGTCGGAATGATCACGGAGACGAGGGGCATAACCTACTCTTTCAACGCTCTAAAATCTCTAAGAATTTCTTAAATACCTAAAATTTCAAACATTTCAAACAAATTCCCATGAAAATCATTCAGGTCGTCAACGTCCGTTTTTTTAACGCAACGGCATGGTATGGGCTTTACTTGAGCAAACTGCTCATCAGGGCCGGACACGATGTGCGCATTCTGGGGCTCGAGGGGACGGAATCCTATGACAAGGCCCACTCGTGGGGTCTTCCCATTAGCCCAATGGATCTGAATACGCAAACACCCTGGGGGGTACTCGGACTCTACCGCGAACTCGCCACATTGGTCGACTCCTTTTCACCGGACATTGTCAATTGCCACCGGGGGGAATCCTTCGTTCTTTGGGGATGTTTACGCCGGCTCAAGGGCAACTTCCGTTTGGTCCGCACCCGTGGGGACCAACGGCTACCCAAGGCAAACATCTTCAATCAGGTCCTCCACCGTCACATGACCGACGCGGTCATCTCCACCAACACCCAGATGCGTGACCATTTCAGGAACAGATTCCATCTCGGCCCGGACCGCCTTTTCCAGGTCATCGGGGGGGTGGACCGGTCCGGATTCGCCTTCGACCCCGAGGGACGGACCAGGGTCCGGCAAGAATTCGGCTATGACGATCAGGACGTAGTTATCGGTCTTTTGGGCCGGTTCGACCGGGTCAAGGGACAAAAAGAGACCATCGAGGCCGTGGCCGGGGCCAGGGCCCAAACCGGGGCAAAAAATATCAAGCTCATGCTCCTCGGATTCGAGACCGATACGAGCGAGACCCAGGTCAGGCAATGGATCAAGGATTACGGGGTAGAGGACATCACCGTGGTCACGGGAAAGCGTTCCGATGTGGCAGCGTGTATCAGCGCCCTGGATCTCGGCGTGGTATCATCCCTGTGGTCCGAGACCATCGCCCGGGCCACACTGGAAATCATGGCCTGCTCCGTCCCCGTGGTCGGAACCTCCGTCGGCGTAATGCCCGATCTGCTCTCCCCACGCGCCCTGGTAGCCCCGGGAGACGTTCCCGCCCTGGCAACGTGCCTTGCCCGGGGGGTCAATGATCCGGATTTCCGTCAGACACTCTGCAAGGAACAAGCCGCAACCATCAATGGATTGGAGGGGGAGGATTTTCTCGGCCAGACCCTTGATATTTATAAAAAACTCCTCGACTGAGTACGGAAATGCCCACATCTTGGCTTGTGGAGCCCAGGAAAGGATTCTCCCTTTGGAGCCAAATTTTCGACGATGACCGTCATCCCGGACTTGATCCGGGATCTTGAACGCCAGAAACGTGTTCCAAACCTCAATGCAACGCAAAGTCCATGGAGATCCCGGATCAAGTCCGGGATGATGTCTCCTTTTCTCCCGTCCCCCCTCTCCCTGCTATCGTCCCCCTTTTTCTTGTTTTTTCTTCCCTCCTGTGGAATAGTCCGACTATCACGTTATATTTTATCCATCTATTCCATTGTTGCCCATGGGGGAAGATACCATGCTTTCCAGATCACTGGTCCGTTGTGTCCTGCTATTGGTCTGTCTGGGATTCATCACGGCCTGCGCCCATACGGGATCGCGCAAGGAACCGACCGCAATCATGACCACCGAGGCGTTCAATTTTTTCAACGGGGAGTATGAAAACACCCCGCTGATGCGCAAACGCCCCCCGACCTCCGTTGCAGTAGCCCCCTTTCTCAAGGCGGACCCCAGCGCATGGTCCATTGAGATGGACAATGAAAACCCGGCCGCCATTGTACGCAAGGGTATGTACAATCATGTCTCCTCACTTCCCTTCAAGGATCTGGAGATCTATGACACCGATCTTAGGCTGAAGAACGCCGGACTGGACACCCCGGAAAAGGTCAACGAACTCCTGCAGACCGACCCCGAGAAACTGCGGTCCATTCTCGGTGTCGATGGACTGGTGACCGGAGAGATCACCCATTTCGACCGTTTGTTCGCCGGAATCTTCTCCCAGATCGCGGTGGGATGCGAAGTACGCATGTGGGACCTTTCCTCGGGCGAGCTCCTCTGGCGGGCCAAGAATGTGAGCAGGGCCACTGCCGGCGGTGTCTCCCTGACCCCCATCGGTCTGGCCATGAGCGCGGTGGCCTCCCTGTGGAATCTTCGGGAAGAGGCCATGCTCGAACAAAACGACAATCTCTTCCGGGAAATCGTCAGCAGCATCGAACTGCCTGAATCCGTCCTGGCCACACGCCAGAAGCTCCCGCGCATCGATCTGTTCACGTGCATGAACGCCGACCATCCCTTCACCGCGGGGCAGTCCGTCTCCTTCAGACTCATCGGCGATCCCGGGGCCCGGGCCTATGTGGATCTGGAATCCTTCCAGTCGGGCATAGAACTTTCTCCGGTCTCCGCTGCGGTCAAGGCCGCCCTATGGGACGACATCCTCGAGGAGATCAAAAACCAGTATGTGGAAACCGGCCACGAACTCACCCCGGAGCTTGTTGCGGCCATTGAAAAGGAACTCGCCAACCGGGAGATCTACGAAGGTACCTATGTTGTCGGACCGGACAGGCAGGCCTACGGGCTCATGCCCAAGGGGTATCTGGTCTCCACGGCCGGCACCCAGGCCACGCGTCTGGATCCGGTCCACCTGGTGGATATCGACTCCAAGCCGCCCGAGATCCCTGCAGGGTTTGCGGTATCTCCGTTGAACGGCAAGATCGAGCTGAACTGGACCAGATCGGACGAACCCGACATCATCTCCTATGAGATCTGGACCAGCGACACCCCAAAATCCGGCTTCGTCCTGCTGGGCAAGGAAGAGGACAACCGGTACATGCTCCAGGACAGGGCCAACTTTGATCCGGTCTATATAAAAATCACCGCTGTGGACAAGGCAGGCAACCGGGGAGACTCCACCCAACCGGTCAAGGCCGTGGCCCTTCCGCATCCCCTATTGTACTCCTTTGCCCAGCCCGGCCCGGTACTGGGCGGAACAATACAAGAATCCATTCTCCTGCGCGCGGCCAAGGGGCCCTTTGTCGTGGAAAAAGACCTGGTCATCGGACCCGTTGGCGCCCTATACGCGGAGCCGGGAACGACCCTTCTGTTCAGGCCGGATACGGGTCTGACCGTAAACAAGGGCGGGCTCTTCCTCTACGGCCAGGCCGACAACCCCGTGGTTCTCACCCCTGAAACGCCGACCGCCCCTTCCGGGAGTTACAAGGGCGTGGCCATGAACGATGTTCCGGGCGGGGTACTGGCCCATGTCCGTATCAACAAGGCGGCCACCGGTCTCAAACTCATCAAGGCCTCGCCGTCCGTCTCCCATACGGAGATCACGGCCAGTTCCCAGGCCGGGATCGACCTGGGGAATGGGGCCGGTCCCGAGATGACCGGATGTTTCGTGCATGCCAATGAAGGAATGGGAGGATTGCTCATCGCGGGCGAAGGGGTTGCACCCAAGATCCACGGGAACATCTTTGAAAACAACACCCCTTTCCAGGTCCAGAGTTTCGTTCCCGTACAGATCGATCTGCGCAACAACTTCTGGGGCAGTCCCGAGCCATCACCGGATCTCTTCCTTGGCGAAGGTTTGCTCATCGATCCGGTACTGCCCGAACGGCCCTGACCGCAGGGGGATACCAAACCGACTTTGGACCCCGTAGTTTTGTGTGCAACGGATACGTGATCCAGATCTGTGGGACGTACGTGCTCATCAGTTCGTTAGCGCAGAAGCAATCTTTGTATGGATCCATCGCCAGAACGCAGGTTAGCAAACGGGTTTTGGCTTACAATCACGAACCATGTATCTCACCTCATCGGGGGGGACACTATGAGACCATACCGCATCCATTTGACAATCTTGCTGTTCGCCGTAGCCTTCCTTTCCACGGTCCCGGCATTGGCCCTTGGGCCCCAGGGGACGGAGCAGGTGGGCGAGTACGGGTTCATCGACTGGGAATCCATGCGGGTCCGGGCCACTGGATTCGGCGTGGCCGGGCCCAATGCCATGAACGCGGCCCACGCCAAGATTCTGGCCCGCGGAGCGGCCAAGGTGGTTGCCCAGCGAAACCTCCTGGAAGTCATCAAGGGCGTGCACATTGATTCCGAGACCACGGTCAAGAACTACATGGTCCAGGACGACACCATCGTCACCAGGATCAAGGGCGTGATCAAGGGGGCAAGGATCGAGAACTACGCATTTGACAGGGCCGGGGCCTGTACCGCGGACATCAGCATGCCCCTGACCGGGGAATTGAGCCGTGCCATCCTTGCCGACGTTCCCGAACCACGCCCCATGCCGATCGCTTCCGGCACGGACACGTCCCTGGCCTCCAGGGTGGCCCAGCTCGAGAGCCGTACCGCGGCCCTGGAACGACACGTCAACTCCCTGCAAAACATCCGTTCCGAGCAGGAGGAACTCTCCAACCTGTTCATCCAGCTGGTCACATTGCTGACCCAAAACCAGACCTTTGACCTCCGGCCAGTGGCCCTGACCACCAGCGGCAAGATCAAAGAACTCCAGGACAACCAGACCAGGATCCTGACCCGACTGACAACCATCTCCAACAGGCTGGCGACTCTTGAAAAAACAAAAATCTCCGGACCACCAAGCAAAGCCAAATCGGTCTCAGGGAACCTGGCCGGGTACACCGGTCTGGTCATCGACGCCCGGAGCATCGGCTTCAAGCCTTGCCTACGCCCCAAGATCTTTGGGCAGAGCAAGCTCCTCTATCCGGGTTCGTACGTGGACCGGCACACTGCCATCCGCCAGGGGTATGTACGGTTCTACCGCAATGTCCACCAGGCACAGCAGTCTCCCCTGGTGGGGAACCTGCCACTCACGGTCAAGGTGGCCAAGTCGTTCAAGGGAAACCGGACCCTCTTCCTCCCCGAAGGAGCGAGCGCTGACCTCCTGGCCATCCTCAATGACCGTGACAATTTCATGTCCCACTGCAAGGTTGTCATCGTTTTCTAGGAACATCCTTTCCACTCTTCCAAACCACATCAGCCGCGCCCTTGTGAGCGCGGCTGATGTGGTTTGACAGCACACCGAACACCATCGATTCCCGACAAGAACCAGCCATGGACCTCCACACCGAAACCTTCCGCGCCTACAGACAGAACTATGCCCACCATCACGAACGCATGTTCCAGGTGGTCGTAGAGCAGACCGACCTATGCATCATCTGCGACCAGGACCTGCGTGACCCCGTTTTCGACCATGTCCATGCCCTTCGAGGCCGGATCATGGCCTATGCCCAGCTCCATCCGGCATTTCTAACCGCACTGACACCGCTCCCGCCCGCACCCGATGGTTCGGCATTGATCAGAACCATGCTCGAGGCGGCCCGAGCCGTGCAAGTAGGCCCCATGGCCACAGTAGCCGGGGCCATCGCCCAGGACGTGGCCGACACCTTCGGCCCAGAGTGTGGCGACATATTGGTGGAAAACGGGGGGGATATCTTCATCCGCTCAAGTAGTCCCAGGACCATTGGCCTGTTGCCCGATCCGGACAACGAGATGACCCTGGGACTTTCTCTGGAACCAAGGGATTTCCCGTGCGCGGTCTGCGCGTCTTCGGCGTCCATCGGCCATTCCCTGAGCCTGGGCAGAGGAGATCTGGTGGTAACCCGTGCCCGTTCGGGCCCCCTGGCCGATGCCGCTGCAACCAGGCTGTGCAACGAGCTCAAAACACGAAAGGACCTGCGCAAGGTCCTTGGATTGGCGGACGGGTTCCGCGAGAAGGGATTATTGGGGGTCCTGGCCCAATGCGAGGGCCAGATAGGGATCAGGGGGGAGATGGAGCTGGTGGGATTGGGTTGAAGGGGTGGGGAATATCAGGCGGGGCTACCAGCGACCAACGTTTCGGCCTGAATAGTCACAAAAGTGGATGGAAAAATCGTAGGGGCGGACCGATGTGTCCGCCCAGGTCTGCAGTCTATACGCCCAAAAAAGGACGTGGCCAATACGCCGAAGAATCATCAGCCCCATGACGATCCCGGATCACATCCGTGGATGACTGTCGAGTCCTCCCGTCTCCCGTCTCCGTTCCTTGTTCCTCGCCCCCGTCCCTCGGTCCCCTACCAGCTGGCGATATCCTCACGGAACATCCCATACAAATCATCGAACACCACCGGGATCCGCTCGTGGAAACTGGCGAGCATGGGGAGCATGATCTGACGGATCTGGGGATGGGCGGGCGAGGCACAGCGCAGCTTGAAGATATGCCGCCATTCCCGCAGATTGGCCGTGACCACGATCTCGGTCTTCAGGCTGTTGGGCAGGACTGAGCGGGCCTCCTGGGGTCTGGCACCGGACTCGAGCATGGTCAAATAGATCTGTTCGGCCTTTTCCATGGCCTCGAGCCACAAACCATACTCTGTGGAACCCTCTTCCCAGAAAAAAGGCCGGATCACGGTGATCTCCTTGCCGAACTTCTCCTTGGCATAATTGGCATACCGCGTCGACTCCTGGGAAAAAGAGGCCAGACGGTGCCGAACGATCTCATGGGAGATGCCACGGTCACAGACAATACGCACACTGACGCTCGCATGCTCAAGCACGCTCTCATGCCTGACCTGCAGGATTCTCCCGATCAATTTCCCGGCCGATCCCTCGGTAATCTTGTCTTCGGATTTGTAACAGGTCCTGGCCGCCCGTTCCAGGTGTGTAAGAACATGTTCCCCGTCGGGCATCTGCAAAATGGAATAGGAAGGTTCAACAATACGCATGGTCATCGGCCTTTGATAAAAGTTGGGGTGTAATCGTACTCAAGATCCGCAAAACGGCATCCCCAGATGCCGGTACGCCTTTTCCGTGACCACCCTGCCCCGCGGGGTCCGTTTAAGCAGCCCCGACTGGATGAGATAGGGCTCATAAATCTCCTCGATGGTCCGGACCTCTTCGGAACAGGCCACAGCAATGGTCTTCACACCAACCGGGCCGCCCGAAAAATGGGAAATGATGCAGGAGAGGATCTTCCGGTCCATCTGGTCCAACCCGTTGGCATCCACATCCATCATGTCCAGGCCCTTCGCCGCGATCGTCGCATCGATCACACCACACTCCTTGACATGGGCATAATCGCGCACCCGGCGCAACAGCCGGTTGGCGATACGCGGGGTGCCTCTGGAACGCTTCCCGATCTCCAGGGATCCTTCCCGAGTGATGGAGATCCCGAAGATGGAAGCCGCGCGGGAGACAATGTCGGCCAGATCCTCGGGTTCGTAGAATTCCAGACGGCAGATGACCCCGAACCGATCCCGGAGCGGAGAGGTCAGCAGACCGATCCTGGTCGTGGCTCCCACCAGAGTGAACGGTTCCAGATCAATTTTGACCGTCCTGGCACCGGGTCCCTGGCCGATGATCAGGTCGAGCTTGAAATCCTCCATGCCCGGATAGAGGATCTCCTCCACATTGGCGGGCATGCGGTGGATCTCGTCGATAAACAGCAGGTCGTTCTTCTTCAGATTGGTGACAATGGCCGCCAGATCACCGGACCGTTCGAGCACCGGCCCCGAGGTACTGACCAGATTGACCCCGAGCTCCGAGGCCATGATCTGGGCCAGGGTGGTCTTGCCCAATCCGGGGTTGCCGTACAGCAACACATGGTCGAGCTGCTGCCCCCGGTCCCTGGCGGCCTGGAGATAGATGCGCAGATTGGCCCGCACATCCTTCTGACCGATGAAGTCGTCCAGACTTCCGGGACGGATATGGTCATCCAGAGGGGTGGTCGGTGTAGTCATCAGGCAGACGCAGCTGAGGATAGAAGTTTGAGGGCAACACGGATCGCTCCCGCCACATCCAGGTCGGGATCGTCTTCAAGAACCTTGCACACGACGGGAGAAGCCTCGCGCTCGCTGTATCCCAGAGCAAAAAGCCCTCCCAGGGTATCCTCGAAGACCCGGCTTTCCGGCACCGATGTGGGCGCTACTGCCACTGCCGTGAATCCCGAGAGCTTGTCCTTGAGATCGAGAACGATCCGTTTGGCCGACTTGGCCCCGATCCCCGGCACCCGGGTCAGGGCATGCACATCGTCAGCCGCCACTTTTGCAACCAGTTCCCCGGGCTCAAAAAAGGCAAGCATGGTCATGGCCGTCTTGGGGCCGAGCTTGGGAACCCCGATGAGGACCCCGAACAACTCGCGCTCTTCCCAGGTGGAAAACCCGTACAGGGCGAGCACGTCTTCACGAACGATGGTCTGGATATACAGAGAAACCGGGGTGCCGATGTCTCCCAACCGGGCCACGGCCTGACCGCTCATCCCAACCCCGTACCCCACGCCGGATTCGGTCAGGACAACACACCCGTTTTCCTTTTTCTGGAGTAACATTCCCTTGATATAGGCGATCATCCCATCTCCCGCATGTTCAGGCGATACAACCTTGAGTGGCGTCCATCACAGACCACGCTCCCAGTGCAATTTTTCCGTAGGGGCAGGCAGGGCGCAAAACAGCCGCCGGACAAACCAAGCCCCCTCTCTCTTGCCCCAAACGCCGACCAAAGGGCCGGGGCGTTCCCAGGAGGATACCGTCAGCCCCCAGACAAACGCTGGAGCCGTCTCTGGTTGAGATGACAAATGGCAATGGCCAGGGCGTCACTGGCATCCTTGGCCCAATTCCCCTTGCAGCCCAAAAGCTGAGCGACCATGAACGCGACCTGGGATTTCTCGGCCCGGCCCGCACCAACAATGGTTTTCTTGACCACTGTCGGCTCGTAGCCGTGCACGGGAACCCCTCGGTGCGCACAGGCCGTGAGGACCGCCCCCCTGGCCTGTCCGAGCTTGAGGGCCGAGGAGGCGTTACGGGCGAAAAAAGCCTCTTCCACGGATGCGACATCCGGCCCGTGGGTCTTGATGAGTTCCACAATGGCCGCAAAGATATATCCCAGCCGGGTACTCAGCGGCCCATCCAGCGGGGGACGTATGGTCCCGGTATCCACCAGGCCAAGCTGTCCCGATGACTCCCGGACCACTCCATACCCGCAGCACCGCGACCCCGGATCGATCCCCAAAACAACCACGTCCGCGCCCATCCCCCCTACATCTCGTCCATAAGTTCGTCGGGCAGATCAAAGTTGGCGTACACGTTCTGGACGTCCTCGTTCTCGTCCAGTGCGTCGTAAAGTTTGAGCAGCTTGAGCCCGGTGGGCTTGTCCACGGCAACGGTATTCTGGGGGATCATGGTGATTTCGCTTTCCTCGGGTTCGGTCCCGGCCCCGGTAAAGGCGTCGCGCACGGCAGTGAAATCCTCGGGTGCGCACTGCACCTGCCAGGTATCCCCATCATCCACGATGTCCTCTGCACCGGCTTCCAGGCCGATCTCCAGGAGTTCTTCATCGCTATGGGCATCCTTGGAAAAGGCGAAGATCCCTTTCTTGTCGAACATCCAGGCGACGCAACCCGATGCGCCCATGGAACCGCCGCCCTTGCTCAGGATATGGCGCACCTCGGCAACGGTCCTGTTCTTGTTGTCCGTGGCGGCATCGACCAGGATGGCTACGCCGCCCGGTCCATACCCTTCGTACATGACCTCCTCGATGGCGTCGGCCGCCAGTTCACCGGTACCCTTCTTGATGGCCGTCTCGATCTTGTCCTTGGGCAGGTTCACCCCCTTGGCCGCTTCAATGGCACTCTTGAGCCGGTTGTTCCCGGTGGGATCACCGCCGCCGGCCTTGGCCGCGAGCATGATCTCCTTGGTCACCTTGGTGAACACCTTTCCCCGAGCGGCATCCTGCCGTCCCTTCCTGTGCTGGATATTGTGCCATTTACTATGTCCGGCCATATAGATTTCCTCCTTTATCATTTTATAAATATGGTAATAATCCAGGTAATTATTCAGATAGACCTTCCAAAAAGTAGAATTCTGGATTTTAGAAATTCAAGAAATTTAAAAGATTTAAAAGATTACAGATGGTTAAACCAAAACCATTTTGGAATGTTGGGTTTTTATCGAACCCCTGATCCAAGCGACGATCCGTAGGGGCACCTCTTGCGGGTGCCCCTACGATTTGGTTGCCTTGGAAGTACATCCACAATCCATTTTGAAAACTTTGTGTTTCAACGTGGTTCTGGGTTAGCATGACCGTCTTGGATTTCTTAACTCCACCAATTTCCAGAAATTTGTTGGTCGTCACTCAGATTGAGTGCTACAATTAAAAATATCGTGACACCAAAATTTTGACCCCAGTTATTACGAACTATATATAATTATCCGGCATTGCTCCAAGAACTCAATCAGTGTGGTCCCCGGGCTTGAATCCCTTGCCGACGATAAATATCTCCTTGCTCTCGGACCGGGAACTCTTGGGCTTGAAGGTCTTGACCGTGGTAAACCACGGCCTGAGGCTCTGGGTGAACCCATGGACATCGGGCCCCTCGAAGATCTTGACCACAAGGCACCCCCCCGCAGCCAGACAGGTCTTGGCCAGGTCAAAGGCCTCCTCCACGAGCTCCAGGGACAATGCCTGGTCCTTGAACTTGATCCCCGATGTTTTGGGGGCCATATCGCTTATGACATGCTCAAAGGGAGCCCATGTATCGAGCAATTCCTGGAACTGGGGGGAACGGTTGAAGACATCTTCCTGCAGGAAGGTCACCTGGGAAGGAAAGGATGTGTTGGCGGGATTGAGGTCGACTCCCAGCACCTGGCCCTTGCTGCCGACCTTCTTGGCGGCGTACAGGGTCCACGAGCCCGGGCTCGCCCCCAGATCGAGAACCCTCTGACCGGACCGCAGGAGCTGAAAACTCTTGTCCATCTCCTGCAACTTATATACGGACCGGGCAGGATAATTTTCCTGCTTGGCCCGCTTGAAATAGTGATCTCTGTATTTTTTCATGAGCTTTCCCAAAAAAAGAGTTAAATAATGCCAGCCCGTCCCACGCGTGTAAAGACCCAAAATGAGCTCGGAAAAACCAGGACCCTGCCCGGTATCACAAATGCGTTCAAACGCACGGGCCACGGCAAAGACCACATTTTTCTAGGACTTGGCCCAACCCCGGAAGCCCTGCCTGACATGCAGGGTCTTCCGGACAAAACCTGGTTCATCGAATGCGACCAATTTTGGGACCAGATGGACCAGGACTGGCACGAACGAATCCCCTCCTCCTTCCAGCGGATATTTTCGAAAGAGTTGACGCCCGAGCGTCTGTCCACATCCACTCTATGGACCTACACGCCCGGCGAGCGCCTCTTTCCATCCTTTTGGGGCCCCATTCTGGCCCGGGTCCGCCTTGCCCTGGATCCGTCCCCCCGGCCTCCCCAAACGGACGTTGTCCTTCTGCCCTGCTCCCCAAACGGACTCATCGCCCCGGAATTGGCCCGCGCCTTTGAGCGGATCGGCGTACAACCCGTGCTCATCCCGGAAGACATTACAACGGATCAGCTCGCGGATCTCCTCTCCCGCATCTCCCCCACGCTGTTTGTGAGCCTCAACCTGGCCGGGCTGGACAGCTATGGAAGCCATTACCATCTCCTACGGCAAGCAGGCGCGGATGTCATGGCCTGGATGGTGGACAACCCCTTCCATATCCTGGGAAAGTGCCAGGGGAATTTTTGGAAGGACATCCCCTTGGGAGTGACCGACGACTGGTTCATCCGCCCACTCCGGGACCTCGGCGGCAAACCGTTCCACCTTCCCCTGGCAACAGACCCCGGTTTTTTCAAGCCATCCGGTCAATCCGATAACCATGACACCCCCCTGGTCACATTCGTGGGTAGAACCTCCTTTCCCCGCAAACAGGGGTTCTTTGCCGGCACATCCCTGGATGCCCCCCTTCTTGAAACAGCCCGCCGGGATATCATGCAGGGCAAACGCAGGGATGTTGCCTGGTGGATCGACCGCCTCGGCATCACCAACTTCTGGCCCGGTCACGCGATCCGCAACGCCGGACTCGGCGCCGAGGAAACCGCCCTGGCATGGCGAACAACCTGCCTCGAGCAAGCGGCCGCATGCACCGACCTGACCATTGTCGGCGACACCGCATGGGAGAACCACCTGTCCCACCCGTTCACCCTCCACCCCCTCCTGGACTACTACGGCCCCCTCAGTGCATGGTACACCGGGGCCGCCATCACATTGAACATGACCAGCATGCTCCTCCCCCATGGCCTGACCCAACGCAACTTCGACGTCTGGGCATCCGGAGGCTTCCTTATCACCGATACCACCCCCGGCCAACACATCTTCCCCGAAAAACTCTGCGCCCCCGTTTCTTTCAGATCCCCGCACGAACTCCCGCCCCTGATCCGCCGATTCACCCATGAATCCCAAGAAAAAACCGACCTGCGCGCTGCATGGCAAAACGAAATCCTCGCCCACCACACCTACGACCACCGGGTCCAAAAAATTCTTGATATCCTCGACAAATAATCGTAAAGGCACATCTTCACATCCGGGGGCGTAGCTCAGCTGGGAGAGCGCAGCGTTCGCAACGCTGAGGTCGTGGGTTCAATCCCCATCGCCTCCACCAAATAA